>NZ_CP066744.1:1205000-1505000 GCF_016458825.1 Miniphocaeibacter halophilus | reverse complement strand
AAACTCTAACTTTTCATATTTTTCTTTTAATTCTTCATAATTTGGCTCTTCTATTTTATATTTTTCTATATCAATATCCATTGGCACTTCTAAAAAAATAGTCCCTAGTTTTTTACTTAAATATGCTAAAGTTTCATTCTCCTCTAATTTCTTCTTCAAGGCTTTTCCGGAAATATTGTCTATATTAGCATATACATTTTCAATAGAATCATATTCACGTATAAGTTTTAAGGCTGTTTTTTCTCCCACTCCTGGTACACCTGGAATATTATCCGATGGATCTCCCATTAAACCCTTAACATCAATTAATTGAATTGGTTTTAATTCGTATTTTTCCTCTACAGATTCTTCATTATACTCATCTACATCTGTAATACCTCTTCTAGTTAACAGAACTTTTATATTCTCATCAACTAATTGTAAATAATCCTTGTCTCCGGTAACGAGTATTGTGTCATAATTTTCTTCTTGGGCTTTTTTAGCTAAAGTTCCTGCAATATCATCTGCTTCATAGCCATCTTGCTCTTCAAATTTAACATTTAAAGAGTTTAAAATATCCTTTAAAATACCAAATTGACTGCTAAGTTCAGATGGCGCCTTGTCTCTATGACCTTTGTATGCTTCATAGTCCTCATGTCTAAATGTTGGAGCCGATTTGTCAAATACTACACAAATATTATCAGGTTTATATTCATCTACTACTCTATAGTACATATTTAAAAAACCATAAACTCCATTTGTGAAAATTCCATCTTTAGTTGTAAGGTTTCTTATAGCATAAAACGCTCTAAAAATTAGACTAGAGCCATCTATTATCATAAATTTTTTATTCATATTTTCCTCCATGCAAACTCTATTATAGTATATACTTTAATGACTTGTAAAACTAGCCATTAACAATAGAAATTTTCCCTTAAAAATGTTATAATAGTTATGCACGGGGATGACACTGGTTTCGACGGGGATATTGAATCTGGAATAGCGAGCCGTTTTCGTCTAAAAACGTTAAACATGGGCAAATAAATATAAACGCTGAAGATAATAATTTAGCATTAGCTGCTTAATAGCAGCCTAATAGTCCATTTAAGCTTTCTCGCAGCTTAAATCTGACTTCATTATTAGCGAGAACGTTAGTTGAGAGTTCTTCGACTCAACTTCCTATAAGAAGATACCCGATACAATAATTTGTTAATTGTTTAGTGTTGAGGGGAACTTAATACAATTAACTGCGCTCGGAGAGATTCCCTTGGATATATTTTCGGACGTGGGTTCAACTCCCACCATCTCCACCATACATATTATTGGTGTTGAGATTACAAGTAAATATATGATAAATTAAGTCATAAGTAAAAATGGCATGGATTTTTAGTTTCCATGTCTTGTTTTTTATAATTAGAAAATCAATATTATGTATAGCTTAATATATTTTTTATAAATCTATTAGCTAGGTAAAAACAATAAATTAATTACTAAATTTTTGGAGGTTTGTAATGTATAATTTAAAAAATGATTTAATCAATAAGTTAAAAGAAAGAGTAGATTATGAAATAACTGATATTAGCTTTATTGACGATAGTGAAAATACAGAAAACTTTATTAATACTGCAATTCAACAGGAAGTTGCTAGTTTAGGTTTAGACTATGAGGATGAATATGAATTTTTAGATGAACATGAAGATGACATTAAGGAACAAATTAGAAATTATATGTATGAAAAATCTCAAAAATATACTGATGATGGTTTACTATAATAAGATTTAAGACTAAGGGTGAATAACATGGAAAGTAAAATCGATATTTTAGTGACATTAGACGAAAACTATCTTAATCCACTAAAAGTTATGCTTACGTCTCTTTACTATAATAATCCAAATGAAAGTTTTAATATTTGGCTTATTCATGAGAGGATTCCAGAAGAAAAAATAAATAATCTTAGAAAACTAACAGATTTTTTCCACTGGAAATTAAATGATATAAAAATAGATAACAACTTATTAGGGGATGCGCCTACTAAAAAACAATATCCTAAAGAGATGTACTTTAGATTGCTGGCAGGAGAAATAATACCTAACAACATAAATAAAATACTTTATCTTGATCCCGATATTTTAATTATCAATCCTATAATTGATTTATGGAATACGGATTTAGGCGATTATATGATAGCTGCTTCAACTCATACTGGCATGACTGATATTACTACGGAAATTAATAAAATTCGCCTATGGAATGATAATAAATACTATAACTCAGGTATAATGTTAATGGACTTGAGAAAAACTCGAGAATTAATTAAATTAAAGGATATTATAGATACTATCGATAAATATGGAAATCAATTGTTATTACCCGATCAGGATGTTCTTAACTTTTTATATAGCCAACATATAAAAGAAGTAGCTGAAGAAATTTGGAATTATGATACTAGAAAATACTTAACCTATTTTACACGAAGCTTAAGTAAACATAATCTTCAGTGGGTTATGGAAAACACATCTATACTTCATTTTTGTGGTAGACCAAAACCATGGGATCCAAAAAGTAACAGTAAATTTACTGCCCTATATCTTAACTATAAACAATTATTAAATAGAATAGAAAAGAACTATTAACATATTTTATCTTAAAAGAAATAAAAATCTAAAAAAATTAGATATGATAAACTAATTTTTTTAGATTTTTTATTATTTCTAAATAATATTAATACCTTGTTTCGGCAAAAGCTTCTATTATATTTAAAATTCCAAAAAGCATAAAATAGAAACCTACTAAATATGTTATTGTTAGTACTGCACTAAAAGGATTTTTCAATAATAATATACCTACAATTATACCTAGAATATTTACAATTACTTTAAACCAGTAATAGCCATTGCTAACTATTTTTGCCAGTCCACTGTTTAATAGGCCTTCTATTGATCTAATTATAAACCAAAAGGAAAATACATATGGCAATGCTGCCGCACTTCCATATAAATTAAATAACAGTAAAATTCCTATAAGTAAATTAATCACTCCTATTACTGTTATAAATGTAGACCTGTATCCCGTTACTTTTCTGATTCTTCTTCTAATAAAAAGTTGAAAAACTCCATCAAACAAAGCAGAGATACCAAACACCATTACAATTGCCAATAAGTTTGCAGTTGGATCTCTAAAAGCAATTAGGGAAGTAATAATAAAAATAATACCAATAATAAGATTTTCCCAGTTAAATTTAGATTTTCCTGTTGTCATTTTATCATCTCCTATTTATTGATATACCCTATTAACCTTTAATTTATGCTCTTATACAAAAAAATTCAAGATATATTTCTATATCTTGAATTTTTCTCTTAACTGTTTGTATTTTTTATTCTAATTCATCATCATCATTTGAATTTGCTAATATTTCATTTACATAATTTATACTGTCTTTAGCATTTTTTCTTATATCATCAGGTGATACTTCAAAGTCATTGGATATAAAATCTATAACCATTGGCATATTCATGCCGGTAAATATATCAAATTTTTCACCTTGCATTATCAACTGAGATACTACATTACAAGGTGTTCCTCCCATTAAATCAGCCAATACAGTAAATTTGTCTAAATCCTTAGTAACTTCTTTAAATTTATTCAAAAAATCTTCTTTTCCTTCAGAAGCTAATAATGATACTGTATGTATATTATTTTGAGGACCCATTATCATCTCAGTACTATTTTTCAATTCTTCGCAAAGCCTACCATGACTAATTAATATTAAATGATTCATAATTTTTTCCTTTTCTATTTACCAATTATTCCAAAAGCAGATAATGCTACAGATACTATTAATACTATAAATATCGCTTTTGTTGAAGTCATCTTCTTTTTGCCTAGTAACTTATAAATAGAAAATACTATTGCTGCAGGAAATATTCTTGGTAAAATCATATCCAATGTATTTTGTATATCAATAGTTACGTTTCCAATTTGAGGAACTAATGAAACATTAACATTTACCATAGTTGCAACTAATCCACCAACCATAAATACCCCTAATAAAGTTGCTGCATTAGTTAAAGCATTTAACTTGTTCTGCATAGTAGTAACTAAAGTTACCCCTTCTCTATAAGCAAATTCTAATTGCTTCCATCTAAAAATAACTATAATAAATTGTGCTATTGCCCATATTATACAGCCAAGTGGATTGCCTGCTATGGCCATAGCTGCTGCTAAGGCTCCGAATATTGTAGGAATTAATGAACCAAATAAAGAGTCTCCAATTGCTGCCATTGGCCCCATAAGCCCTACTTTAAGTCCTTGAACAGTCTCTTTTGCCTTAATACCCTCTTTTTCCTCAATAGCTAGGTTAATACCTGTTATTAAAGTATTTACAAAATTACTAGTATTGAAAAATTGAGAATGGGTTTTCATCATTTCTTTAAGTTCTGGAGTATCGTCACCATAAATTTTTCTTAACTGAGGAAGAATAGTGTAAAGATATCCTGAACCTTGCATTCTTTCGTAATTCCAACCCCATTGAATGGCAAATAAGTTTCTAATATTAATCTGTTTAAAATCTTTTTTAGTTAGTTTATTATTAGAGTTCGTCATCTTCTACCTCTCCTTCATTTGAACTTTCCTTTTTCTCTATTACTTTAGGTAGCTCTATATCCTTCTTGTATTGTAACATTGCAAAGGCAAACCCTATTAAGGCTATTGCTAACATTGGTAAAGCATTGAAATTTCCTGTAAAGTTTTCTACTACTTCTGCAACACCAGTGCCTAATAATTGTAATCCGGAGAATACTGTTGTTAGCAATGCAGTAATTACAAAACCTAAAATTAAATAAGGTAAATGTTTTTTAACAGGTAAATATCTAAGTAAAATAGCAAACCCTACAGCAGGTAATACTGCTCCCGCTACAGATAATCCATCTCCTAACCATTTTAAGTTACCATTTAAAACAGCAACTATCTTTTCAACCATTCCTCCACCAAAAGCTAAAGCTAAAAATACCGGCAATGCTCTAGATAGGAACCAAGGAAGTATACCGAATAAGAAATTTCTTTCAATACCCTTATAATCCATCTTTTCAATTCTGTTGTCTATTCTATGTGCAAAAAAAGTATTACAGAAACGTCCTAAAATATCTGTTTGAATCATCAAACTTGCTACTGGAACAGCTATTGCAGCAATTGCTTGTTCCGGATTCATACCTATACCAACAGAGAAAGCTGTTGCTAAAATAGTTCCGGAGTTAGCATCAATTTTAGAAGCTCCACCAAAAGTACCAACACCTAGTACAGTTAATTGCATACTACCACCAATAAATAGACCAGCTCCAACATCTCCCATAACAAGTCCAGTAATTAATCCTGCCCATACAGGTTGACTTATAGAAGTCCATATACCAAGCTCATCTAAGATTTGCCAACCTGAATATAAAGTTAAAATTAAAATTTGCCACCAAGCTATACTCATTTTATCCTCCTATTTAACTTTTTTAAGTAGGGACATAAAGTCCTCTTCTTTATCACCAGGAACCATTTGAGATATTATTTTCACTCCTAAATCATTAATCGCCTTAAAATCTTCAATATCCTTTTCCTCAACATTTATTGATTTTGTAACAGCCTTTGTGTCTTTACTCTGTGACATATTCCCAACATTTATTTCTTCTATTGGGACACCTAACTCAATTAATTTTAATATGTAATTAGGTTTTTTAGTTATTATAAACAAACGTTGAGAATCATATTTTCCTGCTAAAATATTGTTTGCAGCTTTTTCAACAGGTAAAACACTTAATTTTACACCTGAGGGAGTTGCTAATTTCAAGCCACTTTTTTCTATATCGTTTTGCGCCACTTCATTATCAACAACCATAAATCGACTTATATTTAGTTTTGTTGCCCAAAGATTTGCAACTTGTCCATGGATTAAACGTCCATCTATTCTTACACCAACAATGCTCATATTTCTCCTCCTTTTCTTTATTTATCACTATTGCAATTGTCGTCTAAATTTGTGAATAGCGGTTTATCTACTAAATTAATTTCTTCTGCAAAAATTCCTTCAGTTTCAAAAATCACTATTTCGTTGATACCTTTTTTGAAAAATCCTTTCGGTATATATAAAGTATCCATAGGTCCTCTGTTCCAAAATCTGCCAATATTGTTTCCATTTACCAGTACTATACCTTTTCCGAATTTACTAGTGTCAATATAACTGTCCTCAGGATTAGAAAGATCTAACTTATACTTATAAAAAGCTGGTGTATTTTTTTTCCATTTTTTAGAAAAATCAATTTTATCAACAAGATTAAAGTCAATTATAAACTGTTCCCAGTTAAGTATAAAATGTAAATCAGACATTACTCCTGTTCTAATTCCTTTTCTCTGAGTGTCTGCTAATAATTTATGACCATAATTCACCCTACCCATATTCTCTATAAGTATATCTAATTGGTTACTATCTTCTTCTATAGAAGCCTCTATATAGTCTCCTATTTCTTCTTGATATTGGGTTACTAAATGTTCTTCATTTAAATATACCTGTGCCCTATCTCTAGCGTCAATTACCCTAAATTTTTCTTCATCTGAATCTTTTTTTACAATAGTTCTATACAGCATATAACCATAATACTGATCTAGTTTTTCCATATTCAGCGGGTATTTTGTAGTAACTTTTTGACTTATATCATCTATAACTTCAAATAGTCCTACTTTTTTATGTAAAGGTATATTATTAACTGCCATACTTCTTTTTATTAATGGTTGTCCCTGTTTAATATCCGGGTACTTTCTATGTATTAGTTTTTGTATAGCATAATATTTTTCTGTAGGATTTCCTTGTTCATTTAAAGGAGCTCCATAATCATATGATGTAATTTGTGGTAAATCCTTTGTTCCTCTAGCAGAACATCCATTCATAAAACCAAAGTTGGTTCCACCATGAAACATATATAAATTTATACTTCCTAAATTTAAAACCTCTTCTATAGCATCAACAAGTTCTTCAGTCTCTCTTTTAACAATAGGTTCTCCCCATCTGTTAAACCAACCATCCCAAAATTCCATACACATCAATGGCCAATTTTTCCCATAGTCATTATGGAATTCTTTAAGTGCTTTAAAGTTCAAAGTACCTTTTGAGCCAAAATTTCCAGTTGGTAAAATATTGTGCTCTATCATACTTCCAGCTCTCAAAGTTGCCAACCAAGAACCATCAGATGTTACTAAGGGAATATTTACTCCAAATTTTTCCATTAATTTATATATTTGTTCTAAATATTCTTTGTCTTCTCCGTAGGAGCCATATTCATTTTCTACTTGCATCATAATAATAGGACCATTATTAGTAATTTGCAAAGGAGTTAATATTTTAAATAAAACACTATAATACTTTTCAACATATTCAATAAATTTAGGATCTGAGGATCTAATTCTACAATCCTTGTTTAATAACCAAGGTGGTAATCCTCCAAATTCCCATTCTGCACATATATATGGTGAAGGTCTTACTATCACCTTTAAATCCATTTTTCCTGCCGTTTCAATAAATGCTTTTAAATCCAAAATACCATTAAAGTCAAACTCTCCTTCTTTTGGCTCATGTGCGTTCCAAGGAACATAGGTTTCCACAGTGTTAAAACCCAAAGCTTTTAAATTATGTAGTGAATGATACCAGTCTGAAGGATGAATTCTAAAGTAGTGAATTGCACCTGATAGTATTCTAAAAGGTTTTCCGTCTAACAAAAAATTTTCTTTAATTTCGAAAGTAGTCATATTATCTCCTCTTCTTATTCTTCTACTCTTAAATGTTCTACTTAGTATATTAATATAATAACCTAGCATAACCTAGTTGTCAACACATTTATAAGTTTTTAATAGTTATTGTTATATCAAGTTAAGAAATAGTAACAATTGTTTATTTTTATGTATATTTCGTGATAAAATAATACATATGATATATTAATATAATAAGTAAGAATTTATTCAATTTTATTATTAATATACAATTATCCACATCGTTTAATTTACCTTAATGCATTTGAAAATTATTAATTACAATGTTAAACTAATTTACAATGCTTAAAAAAATTAAAAATTATTAAAGAATCTTAATAAATATAAAAAACTATTTAATTATTAAAAGGAGGATATTATGGCTCGAATACCAAAATATCAACAGATAAAAAGCGATTTACAGCTTCAAATTCAATCGGGGAAATTTCAAAATGGTGATCGTTTCTATAGTGAAGCCGATTTAATGAAACTATATAATGTCAGTTCAATTACCGTAATAAGAGCAGTAAGAGAATTAACAAATGAAGGCTACTTAGTTAGAAAACAAGGAGTAGGAACTTTTGTTTATCGTTCAAGAAAAAGAAAATTAGTTGAATTTTCCGATATAGAATTATTTCCATTAGAAAAGGATAAAGTAGAGGTTTTAAATATAGAAAAATGTCACGATGAAAAAATTCTAAAAAAATTGGAACTTTCAAAAGATGAATCCTATTATAAGATTACAAGAGTTAGGACTGCAGACAATAAACCCTATATTTTTCATACTTCATATATACCAACAGAATATATAAATGAAAACTACAAGGATCTTTCATATTATAACTCCATTTATCAACGTTTTAAAACGGATTTTAACATTCCTATGAACGATCAACTATCGGTGGAAACAAACGAAGTAAAATTTCCAACACCTGAAAATATTGCAGAAATTTTAAAAATGGATGTAAATGAACCAACTGTATTTCAAATAAAAACTACCAGGCTAAAATTAAATAAAAAAGTTGTTGAATATGTTGAAACTTATAAAAAATGGGATTATTATAAAATAGAATTTTCAACTTTTGAAAATGATAATTAAATGGATTTAACTTAAATTTAAAATCTATTTAATTATTCTTTAATATCTCTCTCCCTCTTCTATCTTTATTCGCCTTGTAAATTCCAACATTTTTTATTAAATAATTTAAACAGTATCAATTATTTGTTTTCATTTTTATAATTTTAAGCTATCAATTTAAAATTATATTATTGGTAATTTTACCTACTACTTTTATTTTTCTTCTAGCACATGGTTTTGACATAGTAAACCCCCAAATCCTACCTTGGATTTAGGGGTTTAATTATATTTTTATCGGTTTTATATATTAAGTTTAAAACTTACGTTTTATAAATTTACCATATCCGTTTTCTACTTGAACTTCATTATTTTGTATTACTACTTTACCTCTTACTATAACTGTGTCAACTTTAAAATCCACTTCGAATCCTTCGTAACCTGTATAGTCAACAGAGCTATGTCTATTAGATTGAGAAATTGTATATTTTTCTTTATTATAAATTACTAGGTCCGCATCTGAACCAATTGCTAAACTACCTTTTTTAGGATAAAGTCCAAATATTTTAGCAGGGTTATAAATTAACTTATCCATTAAAGTATTTAGGCTTATCTTTCTTTTTTGTCCCTCTGTTAAAACAATTTCCATTCTTTCTTCAACACCAGGTGCTCCTCCCGGTACCTTTTTAAAATCCTCCTTATATTTTAATTTATGCTCCTTAAACATAAAAGGACAATGGTCCGTTGCTATAACATCTACATCACCATTGGCTATACCTTCCCATAAGGCCTCAACATCTTTATTTGTTCTTAAAGGAGGTGCCATTATATATTTTAAACCTTCAATAGGATCTTTGTATTTTTCTTCTGTTAATGTTAAATACTGAGTACAGGTTTCACAAAAAATATTTTTCAATCCATATCTTCTAGCTTTTTTTATTTCTTCCAAACCTTCTGCTGTAGAAGTATGAACAATGTATAATTTAGGGTCTCCTGCTATTTTAGACAAATAGGCAAGACGTGAAATCGCTTCGGCCTCTGTTACATTCGGTCTTGTTTTAGCATGATAAATAGGATCAAAATGACCCTCTCTTTCAGATTCTTCCCTTAGTAGTTTTATTGAACCATCATTTTCACAATGTACACAAATTACAGTTCCTGTTTCCTTCGCCTTTTGTAAAACCTTTAATATTTGGTCATCTTCTAATTTTCCACCATATGTTGTATATAGTTTTACACTTACTATTCCTTCATTAAAAAGCTTTTCAACTTCATCGACCATTTCATCTGTTGTTTCTTGCATTACACCATGAAAACTATAATCTATTATTGGTTTACCTTCTGAAATTTCAAAATACCTATCTACCATTGCTTGTAATGACGAGCCTCTTTCTAGAAAGCCTATATGGTCAACAACAGTTGTTGTACCTCCAAAAGCAGCTGCTTTTGGTCCTATTTCCCAATCATCAACAGCAACAAACTCTCCTAAATCTAAATCAAAATGAGTATGGACATCTATTCCACCAGGTAACAATAATTTATTAGTACCATCTATAATTTCATCAGCTTTTATATTTAAATTATTGCCTATTTCTTTTATTTTTTCTTCTTCAATATATACATCTGAAATAAATTCATCTTTACCATTACATACTTTAATATTTTTAATTAGTAAACTCATTTAATCACCTTTCTTTCTTTACAATAATATTATATCACCAATTTAAACATAAAAAAAAGCCAACTATTGTCGGCTTTTCTTATGTCCTATTTTTCCATTTCTTCCCTTTCAGCTTGTTCCTCAGCTAATGATTTTTGAGGTAAAACTAAGTTTAAGAAGAATACTATTATTGTAGCTAATATTACTGGAGAAGAAACAAATATCATTGTAAACCAGCTTGGGAATGTAGAGAAAGCTGCTTTACTAATTTGTGTAACTCCCATACCTAGTGCAACACCAAGTCCAACTATTGTGGAATTTCTTATAGATAATTCCTCAGATGTTATTAGCTTCATACCACTCATTGTAATTTGAGCAAATACAGAAACTGTAGCTCCACCAATTACCGCTTGTGGTACTGTAAGCATTATAGCTCCAAATTTAGGTATAAATGCTGCTACTAAAATAAGTCCTGCTGTTATTTTAAATACCTTTAAACTAACTACCTTAGTCATTGCAACTATACCAACGTTTTGACTGTAAGTTGCTGGAGGTAATGCCCCTATTAATGAACCAATCGCAGATGAAACAGCATTAGCTTTAATTCCACCTGAAATTTCTTTATCTGTAGCTTCCCTGTCTAAACCACCTACTGTAGTTGAGGAAATATCTCCAACTGCTTGTACAGCATTTACTATAAACATTACTACCATTGTAGCAACTGCAGCTGGTGGGAATTTTAATTTATATGGCATGATTTTCGGAAAATCGAGCCACCTAGACGTTGATAGGGTATCGAAGTTAATCATTTTTATTACTTCCCCTGCCTTATTAACCATTGGAGGTAAGAACATATCAAAACATAGGGCAACAATATAACCTACTACTATACCTACTAAAATTGCAGCTAATTTTAAATACCCTTTAGCAAACATATTACAAATTAATACAACTGCTAAAGTTACTAGTGCTACAACCCAGAATCTCCAGTTACCAAAAGGTGGTGCATCTTGTGCTCCCGGTGTTCTACCAACATTATTTCCGCCGGCCATGTAATTAAGTGCGACAGAATATAGGGAGAGTCCAATTGTAAGTACAACTGTACCTGAAACTATTGGTGGGAAATACTTTCTAATTTTTCCTATTAACATACCTACTATAAAGGCAGCTATAGCACCTATTAACTGTGCCCCCATTACAGCCTCTATTCCATAAACTCTACCTATGTCATTAAGAACAGGTATATATGAGAAAGAAACCCCTATAATCAACGGTAATTTAGCTCCTACAGTAAGTACTGGTATTAATTGTAAGAAAGTTGCTATTGCAGCTATAAACATACCTGCTTGTATTAAATCTACTTTTTGTTCTGGTGTAAAACCATGTTCTGCAGCTAATGTGCCTGCTAATACTATTGAAGGTAATGTATTACCTACTATCATCGCTAGAAAATGTTGTAATGAGATTGGTAAACATTTACCAAAACTAGGATTACTATCCATTACAAATAGCGATTCACTTTTGTGTTTTTTTCCTTTATCCACTTTTATCCTCCTATTTATTACATAATTACATTTAGTAATTTTAATAAATCGATATAAAACTATAAAGACAATTTAAATATATGTAATTATAATGTAAAATATTAAATTAAAAAATTAAAATTAAAAATCCTGTTTATAAGGTTAGAAATAAAGCTATTTCTAACCTTATATTATTTTGTTACATAAATTTCCAAACTTCAGCAGCTCTTTCAGCTGATTTTGCATGAATTGCATCTACATCTACATTTTGTATTTCTCTGTTTTTCATTACGAATTTACCATTGATCATATTATCTATTACAAGTCTTCCTGTAAATCCAAATACTGAATGGCCATACCAGTTATTAGCATTAATTGGAGTATGTGGGAAATAATCTAAGGTAATTAAATCTGCATAAGCTCCTTTTTCTAATTTACCAACTGGTTTGTTATAATATTGAGCTAATATTATAGGGTTGTTTTTAAATTGTGCTTCTATAGCAGGCATAAATCCAACACTTGGTTTACAAACATTATGTGATTGTAAGATATTAGCAACCTTTAATGATTCAAACATATCATTAGTATATGCATCTGTACCTAATCCTACTACTATGCCTTCTTCCATCATTTTAATAGTTGGAGGTGCACCAATAGCATTATTCATATTTGATTCTGGATTTGTAACAACCTTTGTATTAGTATGTTTTAAAATATCCATTTCCGCTTGGCTTACATGCGCGCAGTGAACTGCTAATGTATTAGGTCCTAACATATCAAAGTCATGAAGTCTATTTACAACTCTTTTACCATGTTTTTCTAAACATTCGTATTGGTCTTCAATTCCTTCTGCTACGTGAACATGGTAACCATCATAAACGCCTTCCATAGCTTCTCTTGATTTGTATAAAGTATCATCTGATACTGTAAAGGATGCATGAATACCAAATAAAGCTTTTATCATGTCGCCTTTATCATCTTCTTGACAAGCTTTGATGAAGTCAACGTTTTCTTTTATTCCCTTTTCAGCTATTTCAATTCCATCTCTATCAGTTACTTCATAACATAAAGAGGTTCTCATTCCTGTTTCTAATGCAGCTTCTCTTATTGTAAATAAGGAACCTTCAACTGAATTAGGACCAGCATGATGGTCTATTAAAGTTGTAACACCATTTCTAATAGATTCAATATAAGTTGTTAAAGCGTTTAATTTAACATCTTCTGTAGTTAATAATTTGTCTAGTCTCCACCATTGATTTTCTAATACAGTATAAAAATCAGTAATTGGTTGACTTGTTGACATTCCTCTACCATATGCACTGTATATATGTGAATGTGCACATATCATACCAGGCATTATTATTTTGCCTTCTACATCTACTATTTCTTCATTTGGATATTTAGCTTTAATGTCTTCGAATGTACCAATATCTTCAATAACATTATCTTTTACTAAAACCGCTCCACAATCATAAAAATTGTTATCAGCATCGTTAGTAATAAGAACACCATTTCCTATAATCATTTGTAATCTCCTTTTCAAATGCTTTATTTAAAGTAAAGGATAATGAACTAACTCATTATCCTTTATTTTATTATCTATTTAGCTACTCCTGTTGGAGCCCAGTAGTACTCGTAATCTTCTAATAATGTTTCTAAGAATCTAGTTAATGTATAAGATAATTGTCCATCACCTAATTTATGTTCAATTATATTTCCATTTTCTAATCTAACTTTAAATGTATCTTCGTTAATTCTTAAGAAACCAACATTTGTTGAGTCTATGAAATCTTCTTCAGTCCAGAAAACAGTAATTTTATCCTTATATGGTTTACCTGCTGTTGGACAGAATACTGCACAGTTACCACATTCGTTACACATACCATCAATATGAACTATTTGATGTGGAGTTTTAAATCCTTCTATTTCTATTGCAACATTTGCTCTATTAGGACAAACTTCTGTACAAATTTCACAAATTTGATCACATTTTAAGCAACGTAATCCTTCTTCTTTTCCTTCTAATGGTCTTTGAAGAACTCCTCTTCTTTCATAAATTACTTCATCATACTCAGGGAAGTCGAATTGTGTAAAGTCATTTCCTAATCCTTCTTTAGCTAAAATATCCATAGCTGCAAATTTAGCATCAGCCATACCTTTAACTATTGTAGAAGCACCTGCTTTACAGTCTCCAATAACATATACATTTTCAACACTTGATTCTCTAGACTCAAGAACTTTAACTCTTCCTCTTTCATCTAAGTTTAATCCGTTAGCTTCAAATGCAGATGTATCAACCTTAGCTCCTGTTGCACCTATAACTGTATCGACTTCTAGTTCAATAAATTCACCAGTTCCTTCTACAGATTTTCTTCCTGATGCATCCCAGTCACCTAGTTTCATTTTTTCACATTTTAAAACTTTTCCATCATAACTTACAGGAGCAGTTAATTCTAATATAGTAATATTGTCAGCTTTAACATCTTCCACTTCTTCTTGAGTAGCTGGCATATAGCTTTCTGTTCTTCTATATACTAAAGTAACCTCTTCCACTCCTAATTGTCTCTTAGATAATCTTGAACAGTCCATTGCAACGTCTCCAGCTCCAACTACTGCTACTTTTTTACCTAAGTCCATTCCGCCTTCCATTCTCATTTTCCATAAGAAATCTAAAGCGTCTATTGTGTTTTCAGCACCTTCCTTAACAGGAGCAGCACCGTTTTTCCAAGCACCTGTAGCTACTACAATATAATCATATTCTTTCTTTAATTCTTCATAGCTGTCAGTTACTTCTGTATTAAATCTAAATTCAACACCTTGAGCTTCTGCTATTTTAAAGTCCCTGTTTATTTGTTCATCAGAAATTCTAAATCTAGGAATAACATGACTAACAATACCATAAGGTTTAGCTAATTTTTCAAATACTACAACATTCATACCATTTCTTCTTAAGTATGAAGCAGCAGCAACTCCTGATGGACCAGCACCTATAACAGCTACTTTACTGTTGGACTTTATGTCTGATGGTTTTATTTCACTAATTAATTTTTCTTGAGCATTATCAGCTGCTATTAATTTCATATCTCTTATTTGTAGAGTTTTTTCATAGTCAACTCTTGTACAATATTCTTGACAGTGGTGACTACAAATTTGACCTAATATTGTAGGTGCAGTGTTGTCATTAGCAATAACTTTAATAGCATCTTCATATCTACCTTCTGCAACTAATTTTAAATATTCAGGTATTTGTTGATTAATTGGACAACCGCCATCTTTACATGGAGCTTGATAACAATCTGTAAGACCTAATTCTTTGTCAGTCTTTCTTGAAGCTACCTTTTCTCTATATAATTTATTGTTAACAGGATTAGACTTAACTTCTTCAGCATATTTATTTAATGCTTGGTAATCTATTCCCTTATATTCAGGTGTTAATAAATCTTCAGTTTCTTCTGCTAATTGTTTGAATCTATTGTATCCACCTGGTTTTAATATAGTTGTAGCAACTGTTATTGGTTGAATACCTGTTTTAAATAAGTCTCTAATATTTAAACCGTCAGCTCCACCAGAGTAAGCTATTGGTAATTGACCTTTAAATTCATTGGATAATTTTGCTGCTAAACTAATTGATAATGGATATAATGATCTACCTGACATATACATTTCTTCAGATGGAAGTTCATTTCTCTTTGTATCAACTGGACAGGTATTAGTTATCTTTAATCCGAAAGCCAATCCTTCTTTTTTAGAAGTTTCAGTTAGTCTTTTGAACATTTCTATTGCATCATCATATTGTAAGTCATTTTTAAAGTGATGGTCTGTAAATGAAATGTAGTCAAATCCCATGCTATCTAATGTTTTTCTAACATAATCATAACCTAACATTGTAGGGTTACATTTAACAAATGTATTTAATTTCTTTTCAGTTAATAAGTAATGAGAAATTTTTTCTATTTCATCTGCTGGACATCCATGTAAAGTTGATAATGTTATGGATTGACAAATATTTGGTGAAATAGCTTCTAAATCACTAGAACCAAATTTTATATAGTTGTTTAAATTATCACTCAAATATTCTTTACATTCTTTAAATATAGGAGTATTAGAAGCATCCTTTAACCCTTCTATGTAGTTATCTACTTTTTCTGACTTTATACCTGCTAAGTCATAACCAACTGACATATTATAAGCAAAATCCTTATAGTCTGCTAAGCCTAATTCTTTAGCTAAAACTTGAATTGCAAAATATGCTTTTGTATATTCTTCAAAAGCTTGTTGTACAGTTAACTCAGTTGACCACTCACAGTTATAACATTCGTCTTCAGCAAATATACATGGTCTTGCAACAGCGTTTTGTATTTCTTCACCATCCATAATTTGAACAGTTTTTATTTCCATAAATCTAGCACCTGTTAAATAAGAAGCTATTATATTTTGTGCTAATTGAGATTGTGGACCTGCAGCTGGACCAACAGCTGAACCCATTTTATCTCCTAATACTGTTGTAATATATGTTCCTTTTTCATTTCTATAAAATTTATCTTTGTGTATACCAAAAATTGTATTTTGACTTTTATATTCATTTCTACACCATTCCATTAATTCTTTGAAAGGTATAGGTCTCATAAATTCACTCATTTTCTACCCCCTATATTTCTGCTTATTTTGCAGTTATCCATGTTCCAGTCTTTCCTTCAAGACCTTCTTGTGCTTTTTCCAATGATGTTATTAATGATTTTCTTCCTTCTTTTGATTCAGCAAATTCCATTGCTGCTTCAACTTTTGGTAACATTGATCCAGGAGCAAATTCATTATTTCCTATATGAACATTAGCTTCTTCTATATTCATTGAAGATAACCATTCTTGTTCTGGAGTACCAAATTTAATAGCAACTTTTTCAACAGCAGTTAAAACTATAAAATTGTCAGCATCAACTTGCTTAGCCATAACACAACTTGCAAAATCTTTATCTATAACGGCTCCAACGCCTCTTAAATGGTTTCCTTCTTCTACAACTGGAATTCCACCACCGCCACAAGCTATTACTACCTGACCTGCATCTAATATAGCTTTAATTGTATCGATTTCAACAATTCTTACTGGCTTTGGAGAAGCTACTACTCTTCTATATCCTCTACCTGAATCCTCTTTTACGACCATACCTCTTTTTGTTGCTTCTTCTGCTTCAACTTCATTCATAAAAGGACCAATTGGTTTTGTTGGATTTTGGAAAGCCGGATCTTTTTCATCTACTACTACTTGAGTAATTACAGATGTAACAGTTTTTTTAATTCCCCTATTACGCAATTCCTCTCTTAAAGCATTCTGTAAATCGTATCCAATATATGCTTGACTCATTGCAACACACATAGATAAAGGCATATATGGATATTTAGGATCTATTTTTCCATACTCTGTGAAAGCGTTATTTATCATTCCAACTTGAGGCCCGTTTCCATGAGCAATAACTACTTCGTTACCTGCTTCTATTAAGTCTGCAATAGCCTTAGATGTTTGTTTAACAGCTTCCATTTGGCTTGCTAAATCATCACCTAACGCATTTCCTCCTAATGCTAATACTACTCTATTTCCCATATTTCCTCCTGAAAAACTAAACTGAATATATCCCCCTTAGGATATATTCAGTTTTTTTAATTTTAATAAGTTCTTATTATCTATGGTTTTCTACATAAATAGTTGGTAATGCTGCATAAACTGCTGCACATGTTACTAAGTCTTGTTTCCAAGTAATTTCATTTGGAGCATGAGCTTGGTCTTCTGCACCTGGTCCAAAACCAATTGTTGGAATATTATGTCTACCCATTGTAGCAACACCATTTGTAGAGAATGTCCATTTGTCTGTTAATGGTCTAGCTGCTCTTTTTTCTATTTCTTTTTCAGCTTTAGGTGGAGCAATTCTCTTATCTCCATAAAGTCCTTTATGAACTTCTTCTAATGCTTTAGTCACTTTATGATCTTCTGGAATTACCCAAGTTGGGAAATAACATTCTTGCTCATATGATAAGCCTGTCCATGAAGGTCTACTGTATTTATACATTGTAACCTTAGCACCATGTTTTTTAGCTGATGGAAGATCTTCTATTTCTTTAATACAAGATTCCCAAGTTTCTCCAGCTGTCATTCTTCTATCTAATGAGATTGAACATGAGTCAGCTACTGCACATCTTGATGGTGAAGTATAGAATATTTGAGAAGTAGTTACAGTTCCTCTTCCTAAGAAGTTAGCTTCTTTCCATTCTGGATTGTATTTTTCATCTAACATCTTAACTAAACCTTTTATTTCTACGCTGTCATCAGCTGGGTTTTCATTAAGTTGTTCGATTTCTTTAAGAATGTCAGCCATTTTATAAATAGCATTGTCTCCTCTTTCTGGAGCTGAACCATGACTTGAAACTCCTTCAACGTCTACTCTTATTTCCATTCTTCCTCTTTGACCTCTATAGATTCCACCGTCAGTTGGTTCAGTAGAAACTACAAATTCTGGTTTGATATTTTCTTGTTCTATCATATATAACCAGCAGTTACCATCACAGTCTTCTTCTTGAACTGTTCCTGTTACCAATGCTGTATATTCATCTGAAAGCATATCTAAATCTTTCATTATTTTAGCACCGTAAACAGCTGATACTATTCCACCTAATTGGTCAGAAGTTCCTCTACCACCAATTTCAGTTTCGTTTTCGTATCCTTCAACTGGATCAAATTTCCAGTTATCTCTGTTACCAATTCCAACTGTATCTATATGAGCATCAAAAGCTATAAGGCTTTTTCCTGTTCCCATTTCTCCTAATACATTACCTTGTCCATCGATCCAAGCTTTAGTAAAGCCTAATTTTTCCATTTCTTCCTTAATTCTCTTAGCTCTAGGACCTTCTTCACAACTTTCGCCGTATAGGTTTACTAAATCTCTAAGGAATTTGTTCATATCTTCTGCATAACCTTCAGCTGCTGCTTGAATCTTTTTAAAATCTACTGCCATTTGTAAAATACCCCCTTATTAATCTCTGTCTATATTTCTAATTATATATTCTAAAATTCTAATAACTTACTCTATTATTTATTATCTAGCTAATCTTGCTTTGTTTTGATCCAATAATTTTTGTAACATTTCTTCTGGATTCTTAACTTTTTGCATGAACATCATAGCTGCTATTATATATGGTTTATAGCTTGCTTCTTTGTATAGAGGTATTCTATATCTATCAAATACTGACTCATCAACTTCACCTAACTCACAGCTTAATCCTGTAATGTCAGCTGGTAGACAGTGCATGTATAAAGCTTTACCGTCTTTAGTTAATTTCATCATTTCTTCTGTACAAGCCCAATCAATATGATCAGCATTTTGTTTTAATAATTCTTGCTCTAATTCATCAATACCTTTTTGGTCTCATTCGCCATATAATATAGTTCTTTTTTCCATTGCTGCAAATGGTGCCCAGCTCTTTGGATATACTATATCAGCGTCTTTGAAAGCTTCTTCCATTGAATTTGTTTTAGTGAATTTTCCACCGTATTTTTCAGCATTAGCTTTTGCTACTTCTTCAACTTCCGGCATTATTTCATATCCTTCTGGATGAGCTAAAACTACTTCCATTCCAAATCTTGTCATAAGACCAGCAATACCTTGTGGTACTGATAATGGTTTACCATATGAAGGAGAGTAAGCCCAAGTCATAGCAATTTTTTTACCTTTTAAGTTTTCAATTCCACCAAATTCATGAATAATGTGTAACATATCTGACATTGATTGTGTTGGATGGTCAATATCACATTGTAAGTTTACAATTGTTGGTCTTTGTTCTAATACGCCATCTTTATATCCTTCTTCAACATAGTTCGCAACATTTACTTGGTAAGTATGACCTTTACCAATATACATGTCATCTCTTATTCCAATAACGTCTGCCATGAATGAAATCATGTTAGAAGTTTCTTTAACTGTTTCACCATGAGCTATTTGAGATTTACCTTCGTCTAAATCTTGTATTTCTAAACCTAATAAGTTACAAGCTGATGAGAAAGAGAATCTTGTTCTAGTTGAGTTATCTCTAAATAAAGAAATTCCTAAACCTGAATCAAATATTTTTGTACTAATATTGTTTTCTCTTAAATATCTTAAAGCGTCTGCTACTGCGAAAATTGCTTCTAGTTCATCTTGAGTTTTGTCCCAAGTTAAAAAGAAGTCGTCTTGGTATAAGTTAGAATAATCTAACCCTTTAAGTTTTTCCATCAATTCATTAAAATTAGTGTTCATTAAACCCTCTCCTTGTTTTGTTTTTATTTATAATTAATTTTAAATTAATTTACCTATTATTTTAACTCTAATACTATTTCTTAAGATTTTCATCATTTGGATATAAACCATTCCAAACTAATTGTCTATATCTTAATGCATCTGTGTTTCCTTCAGTACTTATACATAAAATTACTGAATCTTCATTTAAACCAATAGTATCTTTTATTTCCTTTAAATCATCTCTATACATTAATTGGGATACTACTCCCATAGTAACTGCTCCTGATTCTCCAGATATGATTTTTGGATCTCCTTTTAATGGATTACCTAAAATTCTCATACCGTGTGCTGCCGCTGAGTCAGGTACTGATAAGAAATGACTAGCATATGATCTTATAACATCCCAACCTATTGTACATGGCTCTCCACAAGCAAGTCCAGCCATTATTGTAGGCATACTACCTGTAACAAAAGTAATTCCACCTGCTTTTGCTGATCTGTAAATACAGTCTGCTTGATTAGGTTCTACAATTGTTACTACCGGTCTATCATCTCCATATACTGATGCAAAGAATCCTGTAACTGCTGATGCCATTGAACCAACTCCAGCTTGTAAAAATACATGTGTTGGTTTTGAAGCTGCTAAAGTTAATTGTAAATATGACTCATAAGCCATAGTTAAATAACCTTGCATTATCCAAGTAGGAATATCTTCATAGCCTTCCCATGCTGTGTCTTGAACCATTATCCAGCCTTTTTCTTCAGCCATTTGATTTGCATATCTTACACAGTCATCATAGTTTCCTTCAAGAATTTCACATACAGCATTTTCAGCTCTTATATTTTCAGCTCTTTCTTGTGTACTTCCTTTAGGCATATATACAACAGCTTTTTGCTTTAATTGATTAGCAGTCCAAGCAACCCCTCTTCCATGGTTACCATCAGTAGCTGTTACAAATGTTAATTCTCCAATTTTTTCTCTTATTTCGTCAGATATAAGCACTTCATATGGAAGTTCATCTACTGACATCCCTAATTTATTTGCTATATATTTTACTACAGCGTAACTTCCGCCTAGTACTTTAAAAGCATTTAAACCGAATCTAAATGATTCGTCTTTTAAAAATATATCTTTAACTCCAAGATATTTTGCTAATTTTTTTAATCGATGTAATGGTGTAGGCTCATATTGTTCAAAACTGGAATGAAATTTAGCTGTTTGTTTAGCAACTCTTTCACTCAAGAAACTCAATGAAGCCTTGTTGTCCTTGTTCTCTAAGCTTGCAATTTCGTAAGTACTTTGCATTTTCCCATCCTTTCTTATAGTTCAATTATATTAATATACTTTATCAATAAATTTGTGCTATATAATTAACACATCACCTAGCACAATTTCCAATAACTATCTTACGCCATATTTTGGAAATAAGCAATAGTATTTAGAACAAAAAGCTTTAGATATCGATTTCCCATACATATATTAGACCATATGGGTGGTTTTTTGTCAATTTGTTTATCAAAATGATAACTAATTTACGTTGAAATATGGGAATTCTTAATTTTTTTATTTTATACTTCCATGTTCTTTTTGTTTTTATCAATATGATAATTTTTTTGCCTTGTGATAGGTTTTTCCCACACTAATTCCATCTCTTTTCCCCCTTAATATTACCTATTTTTCATGACCCTATGCTGTATATTTGTTTATTAAATATATATAAAAAACGCACCCTCTAAGTCTTTTTTCTTTCTTTATAACTTATTGGGTGCTCTTAAAATATTAAATTTTATAATTTTCTATATAGTGTTGCTATTCCTATTCCTAAAGCTTTAGCTGCTTTTTTCTTTCCATCTGTAGTATCGCCATATATTTCAATGGCTTTTCTTATTTCATTTTTTTCTAAACTAGCTAATGTAGAAATTTTTTGCTTCTTCTAATTTTTGTTTTTCACTTATATTTATAATGTTTTTCGGTATTGAATCTATATTTATTATTCCTTCTTCCATCATGTTAACCATATACTCTACAGAATTTTCCAATTCCCTAACATTACCTGGCCAACTATAGTTTATTAATATATCCAACGCATCATCTTCTATTTTATAAAAATTTTTACTAAATTGCTTTCTATAGTAATCTAAAAAATAATATATTAATTCTTCAATATCTTCCTTTCTTTCTCTAAGAGGTGAAATATATAATGGTATAACATTTAATCTATAATATAGATCTTCTCTAAATTTATTTTCAGATATTAATTTTCTTAAATCCTTATTAGTAGATGCTATTATTCTTACGTTTAAAGGTATTACTTGATTTGACCCTATTCTAGTTACTTTTTTATCCTGTATTACCCTTAATAGTTTCGATTGTAAATATAAGGGAACTGCGTCTATTTCATCTAAAAAAATCACTCCATTATTTGCCAATTCAAATTTACCTATTTTTCCGTTGAAGTTTTCACCAGAAAATACTCCTTTAACATAACCGAATAGCTCTCTTTCCAAATAATCTTCAGATATAGTAGCACAATTCATTGTAACAAATCTATTTTTTTTCCTATCTGAACTTTGCCATATTGCCCCTGCCACCATTTCCTTTCCAGTTCCGCTTTCTCCATTTATTAAGACTGTAGAATCGGATTTGGCAATTTTAACTAAACTTTTTTTCAAATCTAAAGTTTTCTTACTTTTTCCAATAATATTTTCTATTTTTTTAGCATTTATTGTAGACGTCATAGCGTAGAGATTAGATTGTACCTGTTTCATGTCCCTAAAAAGAAGTACCTTATCGTATATAGGATTTTCTGGAATCTTATATATATTTCCTATAACCGTATTGATATTTTCACCTATTCGTATTACATATTCCTTATTATTATTAACAGTATCTCCTGTTGGTTGAATAAGAATCTTCTCATTGGCGATTATCCTGTTTATTTTTAATTGTTTTTTTGCAGATCTATTAATTGTGTTAATCTTACCTTCGTTGTTGATTATAACCGCCCCTTCATCCATATTGCGAATAATAATTTCCAACATGGACACCATTGCCTGTTTGTCTATATCCTCTTCGTATTCTAGAGCTTTCAATGTTATAAATTCTGCAATTTGATCTAAAAGTTCCATATATTTTTCTATATGTTTTCCAATTTCAACTTTAGATTTTTTACTGCTACTAACCATTCCTATTACACCTATAACGTTTTTACCAAGTATAATAGGTGTTGTAATTTCTATATTTTCCACTTTCTCAATATCTATATTTTCTATTGATATTTGTGGTTTCCCGGTCTTTAATGTCTCAATAAGGGTTCTTCTATTTGAAACTTGCTTATTGTCCAATATTCCCTTTGCGAAGATCCCACTTCCTGTAATCCTTCGAAGTTTATAATCGACAATTTCTACGTCTACCTCTACCATCTCTGTTATGATTTTTACGTATTTTTCTATAAATTCTTTAAGTGTATCTAATCTAAACATAAAAACTCTCTCTATCTAAAAATTTAATTCATCTAAAAGACTATTCATCTTTTCATTCATTTCACTTACTATATGTTCATATTGCTCAATAATCTTTTCTCCGTCTTCTGTCAATTTAGATCCGCCGCCTTTTATGCCACCTATTTCCCTGTAAAGAAATTTTTTATTCAGGGCCTTCTCACAACTTTTTATTACATTAAAGGCCTTACTATATGACATTCCCATTTCTTTTGCAGCTTTATTTAAAGAACCTAGTTCCTTTACCTTTAAAAGTAGCATATAAGGACCCTTTCCAAAAAACTTTTTATTATCCTCTGTTCTTAGTATTATTCTTACAACTCCCTTAGCTTTCATTAATTTCCTCCATTTAGTTTTTCCTTAATTTCTAAATACCAATTTGGATAAACAGTATTAAAATCATCGTAATACTCAGATAATTCCTGAACTTTTAATTTTGCTACTTCACAATTTACTTTATCGAACTTTTTAAATTCTGTTCCAAAGGTTTCAGTAATTGTGTATAATGCTATTGTTTTAAAAAATAATCTATTAGGTCTTCCTGAAAAATATCCATCAATAATACCGGCAGAATAGGCCTCATCCTTATAATAATTAATATTAATATCCTTAAATTCGAAAAAAAGGATCTGCTTCTACAATCCCCTGTACTCCAAATAAATATACTTTTCCTTTTCTATCTACAGGAATGTCCCTAATATTATTGAAAGAAAAAATCTCTATTGCTTCCCTATCCTTTATTAAATAACTAAATTGTTTTACATAATCAAATAATATATAGTCTTTTTTCCCAATATAATCGCAGAGATAGTATTCATGGAAAATATTTCTGATTTTATGACCATAATTTTTAACCCAATTATCATTTTTAATAGGCTTAGATAATTCATGATAGTCCCGAATCGTTTCTCCAATATAATAACCAAGTTTATAATTATCCTTATCGTTGTCATATCTTTTTATTCCATTAATATAATCGGTTATTCTATAAGTCAAAGCCAATTCATTAATTATTCCTACTTCCAATATTGGATATAATTTTCTTCCCTTTTCTATTAAAGTATCTATTTTATGTTTTTTATCCACTATACTTTTATATGAATCTTTCGAAAAAACCCTTACAGTATACTTTTTTATTCCATCTATAGATACTACATAAATATCCTCTGTTGATTTTGAAATTTCAAAATTAGAATTTAGTTTTTTGAAAAAATCCAAGTTTTTAATATAATTTAAAGTTTCCATTTTTGCTCCTAAATTTATCAAATTAATAATTACCTTTATTTTAACATATAAAAATTGACATATACATATATTTTTTTGCATTTTTGGTTTAATTAAAGGAAATTTATTGACACAAATTGTTATAGCGGGTAAAATTAATTTAATTAGATTAAACTATGCAGGAAAATGTTTTATCTAAATTGTTTTTTGTTTATAATAATTATTAGAGAGGATGGTATAATGCAAGATTTTTCTTATATTCCACAAAATAAGCACAAAGATTTTAATATGAAGGGTTCTATTGAATTTTTTTCTGTAGATGAAATTCAAAGGGCTTTGAACTTTCACAAGAGTTTCCCTTCTTTTAAGGAAACCGATTTAGTGGTTCTAAATGACCGTTCAAAAGAGCTTGGATTATCTAATATCTATGTAAAAGATGAATCAACCAGATTTGGTATTAACTCATTTAAAGGATTGGGAGCTAGTTGGGCTATGGGAAATTATATAGCAGAAAAGCTTAATATTCCTATTGAGGAACTTCCTTATGAAAGAATGGTATCAGATGAAATTAGAAAAAAACTAGGAAAGGTAACTTTTGCAAGTTGTACCGATGGTAACCATGGTAGAGGTGTAGCATGGGTAGGACAAATGTTACAACAAGAAGTTAAGATATTTATGCCTAAAGGCTCAGGATCCGATAGGGTAAAAAATATAGAGGCTTTAGGAGCAGAAGTAACTGTAACAGATTTAAATTATGATGACACTATAAGATATGTAATGGATGAAGCTGATAAAAATGGTTGGGTAATCGTTCAAGATACTTCTTGGGACGGATATGTTGATATTCCTAAATGGATTATGCAAGGCTATGCAGCTTTAGTTTTAGAAGCTTACCAACAAATAGAAAGGGATAATCTACCTAAACCTACTCATGTATTCCTACAAGCAGGAGTTGGAGCAATGGCTGGTGGAGCTTGTGGTCTAATTACAAATCTACTAAAGGAAGATATGCCTAAAACCATTATAGTAGAACCTAATGAAGCAGCCGCTTTTTATAAATCAGCTCAAGCAAATGATGGCGAAAGACATTTTGTAACAGGTAGTATGCCTACAATAATGGCTGGACTAGCTTGTGGTGAACCGGGAATTATA
Source organism: Miniphocaeibacter halophilus (assembly GCF_016458825.1). Taxonomy (NCBI): domain Bacteria; kingdom Bacillati; phylum Bacillota; class Tissierellia; order Tissierellales; family Peptoniphilaceae; genus Miniphocaeibacter; species Miniphocaeibacter halophilus. The sequence continues at coordinate 1,478,846 of NZ_CP066744.1, read as the reverse complement.
GCTTGGGATGTTATAGCTGAATTTGCTGACGGCTATATAAGATGTCCAGACTGGATTTCCGCTAATGGTATGAGATTATCCGCTGTTCCTGTTGGCAACGATAAGAGTTTTGTCTCAGGTGAATCTGCAGGAGTTTCCTATGGATTAACAAATGAATTAATGATAAATGAAGATTTAAAAGAGATTAAAAACCAAATTGGGTTAGATGAAAATTCCATAGTACTATGTATTAGTACTGAAGGAGATACCGACGTTAAAGCTTACCAAGATATAGTTTGGTATGGAAAAATAAATAAATTTTAAATATTATTTAAGGAGAGGGAAAAGAAATGTTTGATTTAATCGATTTAACAATTAATGAAGAAAAAAGAAAAGAAGTAGCAAAATATGCTAAGGAAAGAGGCATAAAAATACCTACTTTGGCACAAATGAAAGATCCTTCAAAAATACCTGCTGATGTTAAAGAAAAGCTTAAAGATGTTGGTTTATGGGATATTAACCCAATAAATCTTTACAGAATATCTTGGAAAAACGAACCTAAGGACAAGGGTGGACTTTACCAAGATCTTCCAAACTTTATAGAAATCCCTTCTGAAGTATCAGGTATTAAAGCTAAAATTCTGTTTATGTCCGGAAAATACTTCCCAACAGGATGTCATAAAGTAGGCGCAAGTTATGCTTGCTTAGTTCCAAGATTAGTTACAGGACAATTTGATCCAGAAACTCAAGAAGCTGTTTGGCCTTCAACTGGAAACTACTGTAGAGGTGGAGCTTATAACGCTGCATTACTAGGATGTAAATCCATTGCAATACTACCGGAAAATATGAGTAGAGAAAGATTTGATTGGTTACAAGATTTAATTGACACTTATGGTGGAGAAATTTTTGCTACTACAGGATCAGAATCAAACGTTAAAGAAATATACGATAAAACATGGGAATTACTTGACGAAAGAGGAGACGGAGTAGTTATATTCAACCAATTTGGTGAATTAGGTAATCACCTATGGCATTACGAAGTTACCGGTGAAGCTATGAACGATCTATTCCTTTCATTCAAGGCTAAAAACGAAAATGCTAATCTATTCGGCGTAAACTTAAACTCAGGTTCAGGTGGAAGTTTAGGTGCAGGAGATAAATTAAAAGATTTATATCCTAATATAAAAATAACTGCTTCAGAAGCATTACAATGCCCTACTCTATTAGATAATGGTTTTGGTGACCACAGAATAGAAGGAATCGGTGACAAACACGTACCTTGGGTACATAATGTTAAAAATACCGATGTAGTTACAGCTATTGATGATGAAGATGCAGTATCGTTCTTTAGAATCTTAAACGACCCAGCAGGACATGAATATTTCAGAAGTTTAGGCGTTGATGAAGAAACTATAAGCAAATTCCAATATATAGGAATATCCGGTGCAGCAAATATTATTTCAGCTATAAAGGTAGCTAAATACTTTGAAGTAACTGAAAATGATTATTTTGTTACAGTTGGTACCGACTCTGCAGTAATGTATCAATCAAGATTGGAAGAATACGAAGCTGAAAGAGGAAAGTTAGATCTTGAACAAGCTAAATTAGATCATCACGTTCATGTTTTAGGAATTAAAACAGATAATATGATCGAGTTAAGATATACTGACAAGAAGAGAATCCACAACCTAAAATACTATACTTGGGTAGAACAACAAGGAAAATCAGCTGAAGAACTTAATGCACAATGGTATGACTATGACAACTATTGGACAAGACTTCATAAAATGGGTCCTGATTTCGATAGGGTTATTGATGAATTTAACGCATTAATAGATGAGGTATAAAATTTAATTTTAGTATATTAAAATTATTTTTAAAAACTATCCTTCCCCGAGTAGAGTCACCTATATCTACTCGGGTTTTGTTGATAAAAAAACGGCTACATATTTTTAATATGTAGCCGTTTTTATTATCAATTATTGATTATTTATTACTTCTTCAATTTCTGTAGTTGTTTCCAACTTTAGTATTTCTTCTGAAAACTCTGAAGCTTCTTCCAAAGTAGTATTTATTATTATATCCTTTATTTTAGGAATATTTGCTGCCGGTGCACTAAATTCATCTAATCCCATACCTAATAATAATTTAGTAGCTTTAGTATCTCCAGCAAAGCCTCCACACATTCCTGCCCATTTATCCGCCTTATGAGCAGCGTCTATAACTTTTTTAATAGATCTTAGGACAGCCGGATTATATGTGTTATAGAGTTTTGAAATCTTTTCATTTCCTCTATCTACTGCAAGTACATATTGAGTTAAGTCATTTGTTCCTATACTAAAATAGTCTACATATTTAATTAAATCCTCTGCAACTATAACGGAAGCCGGAGTCTCAACCATAATTCCAATTTCTATATTAGTATCAAAATCTATTTCTTTTGCTTTTAAATCATTTTTTACTTCTTCTAAAATTTCCCTTACTTTTTTAATTTCTTCTACAGAAATTACCATTGGAAGTAAAATTCTTACTTTTCCAAAAGCAGAAGCTCTTAAAATTGCTTTTAACTGTGTCTTAAACACATCTAACATATCAAAACAAATTCTTAAGGCTCTCCATCCTAAAAATGGATTTTCTTCTTCTGGGAATTTGAAATATGATAATGACTTATCTCCACCAATATCTAAAGTTCTAATAATAAGAGGCTTATCTTCCAATAGTTCTACCGCTTTTTTATATACTGAAAATTGTTCTTCTTCCGTTGGAAAATGATTATTTTCCATATATAAAAACTCAGTTCTAAAAAGTCCTACTCCCTCTGCTCCATTAGCAAGTCCTAATTTTAAGTCCTCTATATTCCCAATATTACAAGCTATTTCTACCTGATGGTTATCCTTTGTAATAGCCTTTTCAAATTTTACAGCTTCCAATCTTTCTTTTTCAGCTAATATTTGTTCCATTTTTTCTCTGTAGATATTTAACGTATCTTCATCAGGATTTATATATAATTTTCCTTCAAAAGTATCCATAATCAATAAATCGTTATCTTTTACAGATACTGAAACATCTTTCATACCTACTAAAGCAGGAATACCCAATGTTTGAGCTATAATTGAAGTATGAGCCGTCTTTCCACCGTTATCCATAGCAAAGCCTAGAACATTGTCCTTATCCATTGCTGAAGTGTCTGTTGGCGTTAATTCATCTGAAACCACAATTGTATCTTTTGGTAATGGAGATAACTTTTTAGGCTCTCTACCCTGTAATTTATAAAGTAGCCTTTCTCCAATATCCTTATAGTCTGTAGCTCTTTCTCTTAAGTATTCATCATCTAACGACTGCATCATCGTTACCATTTCATTTATTGAATCATGTAATGCTTTTTCTGCATTAATATTATTTTCTATTTTATTTTTAACAGTATCTACTAAAAAAGGATCGTCTAACATTCCTAAGTGCGCATTAATAACTTCTTGTTGAGTTTCTGTAGATACTTCCATATTTTCTAAGTCTTTACTATAATCGGCTATGGCTTTTTGTATTTTAGCTACTTCTCCTTCAATTTCCCCATCTTCCAATATTCTCGTATCAACTTCTAACTTTTCTTTTACAAATAAATATGCTCTACCAATAGCAATTCCTTCAGATGCTATGATTCCTGTTTTAATTGTTGACATATTTCCTCCTAATTATTTAACGAAGTGCACTTCCTAATTATATATAATATTAATATATTATATGTATAATAAATAGTATACCCAATATTATAAGCCAAAAAACCTAAATACTAAACGTAAGTTTTAATCCCTTATTTATATATAATATGTATTAATTTAAAACTTATGTTAATAAACCTAAAAACACAAAGCTGTTGTAATATAAAGCAACCTTGTGTTTTATTTTGTACCTTTGTCTTTTGATAGTAATGTTAATAAACTTATTTTCAATATTATATAGTACTAGATTATAAAAAAAGGATGTTTTAAACATCCTTATTGAAATTGAAAACTAATCTGCAAGATTTTCGATAAATTCAACTAATTTATCTAAGTTTTCTTGTTCATTTTCACCATCTATTCTAACAGTGATTTCAGTGCCTTTTGAAATACCCAATGCCATTACATTAAATATACTTTTTGCATTAGCTGTCTTACCATCTTTAATTAATTCTACAGTTCCATCAAAATTTTTAACAAATTGCACTAATGAAGCTGCTGGTCTTGCATGTAATCCAGTTTCATTTTTTACAAGTACAGTTTTTTCTACCATATCTTCCTCCTAATTTTTATATACTAATTACAATAATTTTAACATTATAATACTTTAAAATCAATTAATTCCTAAATATTTAAATTAATTAATATCTTTTACCGTTTCTCTTTCTATAATACTACTTGGTAAAATCGTTGCACTATCAATTTCTACATTGTCTTTAATCTTTTTAATAATCTTTCTAACAGCCACAGCACCATAATCATAGTATGGTTCTCTTACGGTTGTAAGTCTAGGCCTGTATAATGATGATATTTTTATATCACCAAAACCGGCTACTGAAATATCGTCTGGAACCTTCTTGTTATTATCATAACAATAGTTTAAGAAACCAATAGCAAGTCCATCTTCAGAGAAAAATGCAGCAGTAATTCCTTCATGCTCAATTATTTTCCATATTTCTTCACCGTATTTATATCCTTCTTTATCTGTAACTCCATCTACGGTAATTTCCCTGGAAAAATAATTATGAGCATCCATAACTTCCTTATAGCCCTTTAATTTTTCTTGACCGATTATAGCATTTTTATATTCCTTAACAAATAATATTTTCTCATGGCCTTTGCCAATTAGAAACTCTGTCATTTCCTTAGCCGCTTCTTTATAATTAATAGTTACAGAATAAGTTTCATTGAAATTATAAAACTTATCTAACTGAATATATGGAATAGTTTGATTTTGAAGCATGTATACCACTTCCGGTTTAGCATCTTCAGAAATTAATACTATACCTTCGACTTGTTTAGTAAACATAAAGTTAATGATTTTTTTCTCTAACTCTATGTCTCCATAGGAACTAGATAATAAAATATCATAATTATACATTCTTCCTACTTCTTCAATACCTCTGACCATTTCAGTCATATATGAAATTGCAATATCTTTTACAATTACACCAATTAAATTAGATCTTCTCATTACTAGAGATCTTGCTAATTCATTTGGTTTAAAATCCAATTTTTTTATAGCATCTAAAACCTTTCGTCTAGCTTCCGGACTTACAGGTTTAGAATCGTTCATTACCCTAGATACTGTGGATATAGAAACCCCAGCTAATCTAGCTACATCTTTTATCGTTGGTGATGACATTTCATTACTCCTTTATATTAGTGAATACATTCACCCTATAGTCTGATACCTTTATTTTCATCGGCAGTTCTCCAGCATATTCTCCATCTACATCAATTGTTATTGGAGAAGCTGATTCAAATTCTACTTCCTTGGTTTGAAAGTATGTTACATCTTCATTTTTCACGTGTTCTCCAGACAACACCTGTATAAATAGCTGTGCCAAATCTACAAGTTTATTAGGATTTTTTATTATTAATACATCTAAAAATCCATCGGATATGGAAGCATCCGGCGCTAAATTTTTAAACCCACCTATTGAAGAAGAATTAGCTACTAAAAATAAATATACATCATCTTCATAGGTTTCACCATCAAATTTATATTTTAACCTAAAATCATTTGCAATAATATCTGGAATAACTTTAATACCTTCTGCAACATAAGCTAACCTGCCGAATATAGCTTTTAAATTTTTGTCTGTTTCATGTCCAACATCAGCAAGTTTCCCACCAGCTGCAACATTAACAAAATATTTTTCACCAGCTAATCCTACATCAATTTTTTTAGTTGTCCCTTTAACTATTAGCTCAACCAACTCTTTGGGAGAATCGGTAATTTCTATATATGATGCGAAATCGTTTACTGTACCGATGGGAAATACTCCTAATTTCATAGTTGAATTAACCTTTGCTAAGGCATTTATTACTTCATTTACAGTACCATCTCCACCGCAGGCTATTACTATGTCAAATCCTTCCTCTGAAGCTTTTAGAGTTTCATTAAAAGCACTATCTTTGCCTGTAGTAGCAGTTCTTTTTAGGATATAGCCTTCATTTAATAAATCATTGCTCATAGTTTCTATGGCTCTTTTATTAGACTGACTTCCAGATGTTGGATTGTAAATAATTTTTATTTTCTCCACTTCTACCTCTCATAAAAATATTATCAAATTACTAATATTTTATCAATACATTTTATTAGCACAAAAAATTGGAGAGTCTACCTCTCCAATCTTTACTTTTTAAACAAAGATCTTATATAATTAATTATATCTAAAATATATGCTGCATATCCAGAATAACTAGCGATATTTGTTTTAATTGCATCAGTAGTATCAACAACTGATTCAGAAACAAAATCTACTGTATCTGTAACATCCTCTACTAAATGTTCAACATTGTTCATCGTATTATTAGTTGATGTTACTATACTTTTAACTTCGGGAGAAATATCCTCTATTATCCTATCTGTTTTATCTGTTATATCTGCAACATTTTCCATCACTTCCTGAGTTTTCCTAAGTGACATATCTATTTCAGTTCTGTTTTTATCAATTATAGAATTAACTTGTTTAATTGTACCTATTAGTTTTACCAAAAAAACAACCAGTACTATTAGAAAGATCGATAAACAAATAAGTACTATAATTGTAAATATATCTATAACATCTAACATTATAGTCTCCTATTTATTTTCTTTTTTCGTGTTTTTATCAACAGCTTCTTTTGCTTTTTCCTTTGTTTCCTTAGCTGTTTTTTCAGTTTCTTTAGCTGTTTTTTCAGCACTATCCTTTACATCTTTTGCAACTTCTTTTGTGTCTTTTTTTACTTCACTTGCAACCTTTTTAGCATCATCTTTAGCTTCACTAATTATTTCTTTTGCATCGTCTTTTGCATCCTTAGCTACTTCAACTAAATCTTCTGTTAAATCTTGAACCTTTTCTATTTCTGTATAGCCTCTATCTTTAAATTCATCATACTTATCTTTAATATCGCCTGTAATTTCTTCAGTTTTTTGTACGATATTATCCTTTGCAACGTGAATTCCTTCTTTAACTTGATCTGTTGTATCTTTAGCTAAATCCGCAATATCCTTTCTTGTTTCTTTTCCAGATTTAGGAGCAAGTAAAATTCCTGCTGTTACACCAGCTAAAGCACCAACTGTTGTTGCTAATGCAAGTTTACGAGCTTTTTCCGTTCTTTTTTTAGTAATCTCCCATTTAATTTGTCTTTCTTTTTCTTTCCTTTTGCTATCTAAATAATCTAATATACTCATCATACCCTCCTAGAATAATATAATACCTATATGTATTATTAATAATCCTTTTATATATAATCTTCATATTGTATATACCCTTAAAGACAATTAAAAATCAATATAATAATAAAAAAAAAGTAACTTTGTTACTTTTTATACCTTAGTGTAAACCTGTAGATTAGTAACCTTCAATATGTGAAGGTGGGTTGACTGTCTTAAATCTCAAAAGTCCACATTGAAGAGGCATTTTATCAAAGTAAGAACTTCCATCATCCCTTATTATAAGTGTAGGTATAATATAACAGGTTTCTTACACTAAGGATACTATAATTATACCTAACAATAGATTACTTTTCAATAAAGAATTAATATTTGTTGTTTATATGCTTTATTTTCAAATATAAAAAACAGATTTTACTATTCCATTTTATGTTGTTATGATATATTTAATGGTATAATATTTTATATTTTCCCCAATTTTAGAATGGAGTGAGATTCTTGTCTTTAAAAAAAATAGTAAATCTTTTTCCAAATAATAATCATAAATCTTTAACTATTAGTTTAGAAGTTCAAGAAAAATTTGAAAAAAGAGGATTTAATGTATTTTATGAGTATAATGAAAATGCAGATTTAAATATATGTATCGGCGGTGACGGCGCTTTTTTAAGAGCTGTCCATAAATCAAATTTTTCAAATATACCATTTGTAGGTATAAATACCGGGCATTTAGGTTTCTACCAAGAAATACTTGTTCCTAATATAAATAAATTTATTGATGATTATTTAAATAATAATTATGAAATAGAAACTTTGGATTTACTAGAAGCTAAAATTTCAACTAAAAATAGTAATAGGGTTTATACCTATACGGCCCTTAATGAATTTGTAGTTCGTTCAAGTGATAATTCAATAATACATCTTGATGTTTATATTGACGATAATCACCTAGAATCCTTTGCAGGAGACGCTTTACTGGTTTCAACACCTTCTGGGTCAACTGCCTACAACTTTTCAGCAGGAGGAGCTATTTTGTATCGTTCCTTGGAAGGCTATCAGTTAACTCCCCTAGCTCCTATTAATTCAAAAGCTTATAGGTCTCTTTTAAATTCCATAGTAATACCTAGTAAGTCGGTTTTAAAAATTAAAACTCGAAGTGAGGATATTAATAGCAATTCCCTATTTATCGCAGATGGTATGAGTTTAAATTATGATGATTTAGACTATGTTTTATTTAAAACCTCTGAAAAGAATATTAAAAAAATAAGTTTTTATAAGGATTGGTACTGGTTAAATGTTAAGGATAAATTCCTATAAAAATATAAAAAGACATCTTACAAATTCGTAAGATGTCTTTTGTATCTTATTGACCTAAACCATTATTTATTGCATTTTGAATCATAACCTTAGCTAATGGACCAGCTGATTTGTCACCACCAATACCGCTATCTTCCAATACTACAGCTACAGCTATTGTCGGATCATCTGCCGGTGCAGCTGCAATAAACCAATCATTTGTTGAATCCTTATTTTTTATTTCCGCTGTTCCTGATTTACCAGCTACTTTTATTCCTCGTATATACGCTTTTGAGCCATCTCTAACTACGGAAACCATATCTCCTAAAATTTCATTTGCTATTTCTGGAGTAGTTACTTCTGACAACACCTTAGGTTCTGTTTTTGTTATATCTCCATCTGGAGATATAATTTGATCTACTATAAAAGGCTGCATCATCTTGCCTTCATTTGCTATAGTAGACATAACCATAGCCATGTTTAGTGGCGTTACAAGGGTATCCCCTTGTCCAAAGGAGGTTGTCGCAATATTAGCATCATCTATTCCGTCAACATAACCATTTTTTGATTTATACATTGGTAAATCAAATTCAAATTCTTTTCCTATATAGTATTTATCTACAGTTTCTCTTAAAATATCAGCTCCAAGTTCAGCAGCTAATTTTGCAAAATAAACATTTGAAGATTTTACTAAGGCTTTTTCTAAGTCCGTCCTATTATTTACCATGTTTTCTATATTGCTTATTTCAAGACCACCAATTTTAATTTTTCCTTCGTCTTTTATTACTAAGCTTTCAACCTTGTCTGTGTTTTCCAATATACTAGTTGCAGTTACGACTTTAAAAACCGAACCAGGTACATAAAGTCCTTGAGTAGCTCTGTTTAATAAGACGGCACTTTCATTATCGGCAATAATTTCATCCCAGTTTTCTGCAACTTTGTTAGGATTAAAACTAGGATATGATGCCATGGCATAAATTGCTCCTGTTTTTGGATTCATTGCAACTATTGAACCTTTTTTCGCTTCAGTATTTTCCAATAAATCCATAGCAACCTTTTGCATTTTATAGTTAGTTGTAAGTACTAAATTATTTCCTTCATCTTGTTTTTCTACTAATTTTTTTAAATCGGACAAAGGAGTGTCCTCTTTTATATTTAAAAGTTGTTTTCCAAAGGATTTTTCTAATCCACTACCACCATTAATGGAGTATCCAGTAATAGGAGCATAGATATCATCAAAAGGAAAGTTCCTGTAATTATTTCCATTACTATCCTTTAAAGTTTCAACTACAATATTATTTTGGCTATCATAAACAGTACCTCGTTTTACTTTATTTTCATCAACCCAATATCTTTTATTATATTGTCCATATTTTCCATAACCCGTTGAAACATCTTTCGCTTTAGCTATTTGAAAATATGTCATATATAAAACCAGTCCTAAAAATAGAAAAACCAAAAAAGAAAAAACTATTAATATTTTTTTATTAAATTTTTCCATTAATCCACCATTCTTCCCTTAATATCTGAAGAGCAATATTGCAATACTCCTAAAGACATAAAACTTGATACCATAGAACTACCTCCGTAACTTACAAAGGGAATTGTAATACCTGTCATTGGAATAACCTTTAAAACTCCTCCAATCATCAAAATAGCTTGAACAGCAAATAAAACAGAAATTCCTAAAGCAACGAATTTAAAGAAGTTACTTTGTTGCTCCATAGAGATTTTAAATCCTCTATATACAAGAATCATAAACAACATAAGAACTCCCATTCCTGTAAATATTCCCATTTCTTCAACAATTGCCGGAAATATAAAGTCCGAAGTTGCTATTGGAATTAAGTTTGGTTGTCCTAATCCTAAACCTGTTCCAAAAAATCCACCAGCAGATAAGGCAAACAGAGATTGAATTATTTGATATCCCTTATAACCTGGATCTGCCCAAGGGTCTATCCAAATTTCAAATCTTGTTTGAATATGTGGAAATATAAAATATGCTGCTACAGCTCCAATTAATGCTAGTATAATATTTCCAGCTATTATTTTTTTATCGTAATCAAAGACAAATAGTGAAACAATATATACAGAAAAAAATATAACAGCTGAACCTAAGTCCCTTTGTAAAAAGAACATTCCTATAAAAATATAGGATATTAGCATATATAGATAATCCTTATATTTTAAGTATTTTTCTAATTTTGTTCCCCTTAGGAATTTATCATTTAGCTGATATGATGCTATGAAAAATACATAGAGTATTTTTGTTATTTCAGATAATTGAAAGCTAAATCCAAATATACTAACCCAGTTGTAAGCCCCTTTATTATAGCCTGCAAATAATAGGGTAATAATAAACATAGCAAAACAACCAATTAAATATAGTATTGTTAAATTTTCCCATCCTCTAAATGATTTTAAAATAAAATATACTACAAAAAATAAAACCAGCCCACCTATAAACCAAATAGTCTGTTTAATACCTTCAGTTGGAGTAATTCTATATATCATCGTTACTCCTATACTAAATAGCATTGAAGCTATAAGAAGCAAGTAGTTATCACCATCAGTGATTTTAGTAACCACTTTATTTGCTACATATACAACTACAATAACCGCTACAAATACAAGCAGTTTTTTCAATGTGAAATTTTCCCTATCATTTGCCAGTACTAAACCAAAAGCAAATATTTGAAACCAAAGTAACAGTGTTGCAGGATCTCTTAATTTGCCACTGGTTAAATTGGTACCTATACTTAAGAATCTTTCTTTTAACGATAGTTTCTGTTTCTTTCTTGCTTTACTTTTAATTCTCATCTTCATCTTCACCATTTACAAATAAAAATTCTACCTGTCCAATATCAATTAAATCCTTGTCCTTTAATTCTATAGTATTCTCAACTCTTTGACCGTTAATAAATACTCCATTGGCAGAATTTAAATCCTCTATAAAATAAACACCATTTCTTTTTGTAATCCTGGCGTGTTTTTTTGAAATGAACCTATCTTTTAAGACAATATCATTTTGATCTGATCTACCAATTACCGTATTGTCACCTATAAAGTAATGTTCTTGAATCTTAAAAGGAAGTTTTTCCTTCCTGTTTATAAGTTTTAAATAGGTATTTGCTATAGTGTTCATATTGCTAATTCCCTTAATATCCAAGTAGATCATCTTAATAATATTCAATATAAAATAATAAATTATAATTACAAAAACATATTTAAAAATCATTGATAATAATTCATACAGCGTTAAATTAGCTGTTAATTTCACAGATAAAAACTTATCTAATAAATCTATAATAAATTTCATACAAGCTCCTAAAATAATTTGATATTACTATTTTACATTAAAAACAGTTTTTTTCCTATATTTTAACCAAATTGTAACATTTTTTTTAAAATTTAAAAGAGTATATCCTAGGATATACTCTCTTTAAAAACTACCTTGCCATTTTCAAATTTTTCAATAATAGCTAATGATTCCAACTGAAACCCTTCTTCTCTGATTTTCTTTCCACCAGGTTGAAAATCTTTTTCAATTAAGATACCTATACCTTGTACTTTTGCTCCTGCTTGATTGCATAGATCTACAAGTCCTTCTATTGCCTTACCATTTGCTAAGAAGTCATCTATAATTAAAACTCTTTCGCCTTTTTGTAAAAATTCTTTAGCTACCATTATGTCATAATTTATTTTCTTTGTAAAACTATACACTTGTGAAGTATAAACATCACTGCCTAAAGTTTTTGAAACTGTTTTTTTTGCAAATAAAACTGGTTTTTTAAATTTTAATCCACAAGCAAAAGCTATTCCTATTCCAGAAACTTCCAAAGTTAGAATTTTATCTATTTCCTTGTTTTTAAATCTTTCGTAAAATTCATCAGCTAGTTTAACAAATAATTCTGGATCAATCATATGATTAATAAATTTATCAACTTTTAGGATGTCCCCTGGAAGAACAATCCCTTCTTCAATAATTCTCTCCTCTAACGGATTCAAATCAGCACCTCTCTATAGTAAAAATATTCTATTATAACTATATCTTGAAAATAAAACTAAATCAACTGCACAGATTTAATATTATTTATAACCGTCTATTTTGCTCAATTGTTCATCTGTTGGTTTGTACAATTTTCTAATAGCTATAATATTCTCTTCAGCTATTTATTGTTTTCATCTATTAATATTTTCAGTAAATAGCTGAATTCTTCATCTGTAATTTCCGTTATTTCATAGTCTTTTTCTAAATTATACAAGTCATACTCTTGATTTAGCGCTTCTTCTAATTCATCTTGACTTATGATATTTTAGTGGGAGGCATTTTTACTTTATCTTTACTATTGGAATACTTCATTTCCATCTTAAGAGAAGTGGCCTTTATGCTTTCATTATCATCATCTACTCCAACCTTAATCTGAAAATCCAAAATATTCTTTTTCATATACTTTCCTTAATTTATTTTATACTGTCAATCCTACCTCTTGTTGCTTTTTCAATTATGTCCAATTTTTCTTCAGAATCCTCTTTTGTTTTTCCTACTGAATAAATATAAACTTTAATTTTTGGTTCTGTACCTGATGGTCTTAAAGCATACCAGGAATTGTCATCAAAATAATATTTTAATACATTGGATTTTGGCATACCAGTGTCGTCTACTAAGTAATCTATAGTTTTATCTAGCTTTATGTTTCCTATTTCTTTTATAGCTTCTCGTCTAAATTCATCCATGATTCTTTTTATTCTAGCCTGGCCATCTAAACCTTCTAAAGTTATAGAAATCAATCTTTCATTATAAACTCCATAGGTATTGAATAATTCTTCTAAAATATCCAACAATGTTTTACCTTGTTTTTTATAAAAACCTGCCATTTCAGCAATCATCATTGCAGAGTTAACTGCATCTTTATCTCTTACAAAGGTTCCATAGTTATATCCTATACTTTCTTCAAAACCAAACAAGAAAGTTTTTTCTCCTGTAATATCATATTCATTGGCTTTTCCACTAACATTTTTAAAGCCAGTTAAAGTTTCTATCATTTCTACATTGTATTTTTCTGCAATTCTAGTTCCTAAATCACCTGTAACTATTGATTTAACAACAACACTATTTTCAGGAAGATTATTTTTTCTATGTCTTTCACTTAAAATATAGTTAATTAACAAAGCACCTATTTTATTTCCATTTAAAAATACATACTCGCCATTTTTATCTCTTACTTCTACAGCGGTTCTATCAGCGTCTGGATCTGTTGCTATTAATATATCTGCCCCTACTTCTTTTCCTAATTCAATAGAGTATTTAAAGGCTTTTGGATCTTCCGGATTAGGATAACCTACTGTAGTAAAATCAGGGTCTGGGGATTCTTGTTCTTTTACTATATAAATATTATTAAATTCCCTTTCTTTTAAAATCCTTCTAACTAGTTTATTACCAGTTCCATTTAATGGAGAATATACAATTTTTATATCCTTATCTACTTCTTCATCGTTAATAGTAAGTGACAACATATCTTTAATATATAAATTATCTAACTCTTCACCAAAATATACTACTAGGCCCTTGTCTATAGCCTCTTGTAAATCCATATTCTTTATTTCACTATAATTCTTTATTTTACCGATATTGTCTAATATTTCATCAGCAATATCGTCTAATATTTGAGAACCTTCTTTCCAATACGCCTTATAACCATTGTACTCTCTAGGATTATGGCTTGCTGTAACCATTACCCCTGAAATGGTTTTAAAATGTCTTATTGCATAAGATAATACTGGTGTAGGTCTTATATCGTCGGATAAATACACCTTAATGCCATTAGCCGCTAAAACAGATGCTGTAATTTCTGCAAACTCCTTAGAAAAATGTCTTACATCATATGCAATAGCAACGCCTTTTTCTGCCGCTTCCTTTCCCCTAGCTAAAATAGTAGTAGCTAAACCTTGGGTAGCTTCTGCAACTGTATATTGGTTCATTCTATTTGTTCCTGCACCAATTTTTCCTCTTAATCCAGCTGTTCCAAATTCTAAAGATTGGTAAAACCTATCTTGAATTTCCTCTTCATTTCCCTTTATTGACTCTAATTCTTTTCTAGTTTCACTGTCAAAAAAATCGTTGTTTAACCACTCTTCATATACTTTTTTATAATCCATTGTAACCTCCTATTTATAATATATTAAACCTTTATACAAAGATTTTCCTTCAAGCCAGCTATTTAAATCCAATATTTTCTTTTCCTTACCTGTAGTAGCAATTAATTCTACTTTACCATTATCATACTTTTTCATTCCTATTATACAAAACCATCTATTTTGAATATCCTTATCCTTAAAATTCCATGTTATCATAAGTACCGGACTATTTGAAAAAATTCCACTTTTTATATATTCATAAACAGAATTATTATTCCATTTCCAATAATTTTTCATTAAATGTAATTTTTTTCCCTTTAATCCAGTATATTTTTTTATTCCCCTATTCATCTGTAAAACAGAAATAGTTCTTTTACCTATATATCTACCTAACTCTTCTATTATTTCTAAATAGTTTTCTTCGTTTAATTCCTTATTGAATATACTGGAATAATCCTTATTATTCTTAGCTAGATAGATTATCATATTAGTAGCTTCTACTATACCTGAATCAAGTTTTATTTTTTCACTATTATATTTTTCTAAAGCCTTAGTGGAACTTTTAAATATGTTTTCAAAATTTTCAAGTTCATAAATTTCAATAATGTTCATATTAAATCTCTATTTCATAAATCTCGGTTTCTAAAGGAGCCATTTTAATAGAAAAACCTTGTTTTTCAAGTTTTTCATTAACTATACCATGGTCGTTAAATACCTTCTTAATATCTTTTACTTTATATATTTCATAGGATTGTGAAATATGTTTCTTTATTTTCTTTAGTGAAATTTCAAAATTATTTCTATTACAATTATGAATAATTAAAAGTATTCTATTATTGTGTTTTTTAATCGTATATATTATAATCCCGTCATTTGCCAATGGCAGAAAGAATAAGCTTTTTTTAATATCCTCATTTTTGAAAATTTTAAATTCCTGTCTGGTTTTCCTAAATTTAATAAGTTGGGCAATATAATTATATATGTCTATATTTTTCTCTTTTAACTGCCAGTTAATACCGTTTATTTCTAAAGGGGCATTATATGAATTATGGGACATTTTTTTATCTCTCATAAATTCATTTCCACTATGGAAAAATGGTATACCTAAAGATGTAAATAAAATATTAAAAACCATTTTATATATTTTATTAAGATTTTCCTTGTCATCTACAGATTTCAGTAA
Source organism: Miniphocaeibacter halophilus (assembly GCF_016458825.1). Classification (NCBI taxonomy): domain Bacteria; kingdom Bacillati; phylum Bacillota; class Tissierellia; order Tissierellales; family Peptoniphilaceae; genus Miniphocaeibacter; species Miniphocaeibacter halophilus. Next base: position 1,462,873 of record NZ_CP066744.1, on the reverse strand, counting down.
TTTATCCATTATTATCAAATTATCATGGGCATTGAAATAATTTATACTCTCTGTAGCATTGTGAGCAAAACCCCTTCTACTTTTATCATAATCTATAGAGCCTGCTATACCTTTTTCTATACGGTTTTTTAAGTAGAAATCACCTTGAATATAACCCTTACCATTTCCATCGTTGTCGCCTTTAATAGCATCTCTAAAATCAGCATTAAAGACGGCAAACTCCTTTTCCTTTTGGCTACCTGCTAAAGTTCTTTCATTTATAGGTAGTGGACTGTCCAAGGCCATCCAAGGTTCACCATAAATAATAATATTAGGATTTATTTCCCTTAGTTTTTTTATGGCCATATTTATTGTTTCTATATCTATTAAGGCCATTAAATCAAATCTAAACCCATCTATTTTGTATTCTGTAGCATAATAAACAAGAGAATCTATTATAAATTTCCTACCCATTGTAGATTCGGACTTAAACTCATTTCCACAACCGGAACCATTTGAAAAATCTCCATTTCCATTTAACCTATAAAAATATCCTGGAGATAATATATTGAAATTCGAATCATTAGTCCTATAGGTATGATTATAAACAACGTCCATAATTACCGATATTCCATTTTCATGAAGTCTTTGTATCATGGTTTTGAGTTCATAAATTCTAGATATGGGATTTTCCGGATCTGTTGAATAGGAACCTTCTATATTGTTAAAAAGTTCCGGATCATAACCCCAATTGTAGTTAGTCTCTTTTAAATAACTATCTGAATCTTCATCTACTGTTAAATAATCATATATAGGCATTAAATGTACATGGGTAATTCCTAAATCTATTAAATTTTTTAATCCAGTAGAATAGCCATTATAATTGGAATTTAAATCTGCAAGTCCTAAAAATTTCCCCCTATATTCCTCTTTAGTATTTGAACTTTTATCAATAGAATAATCTTTAACATGGACTTCATAGATTATTGCATCTTTTATTTTATTATCTGGAGATTTATGTTCTCTAAATCCTTTTGGATCTGTCTTTTCCAAGTCCAAAACACAGGATTTAGTGCTATTAATAGAAGAAGCTACTGAATAAGGATCTGTTATTTCATATTTTCCCTCTATAATGTAATTATAGAATTTTAAATGTAAATCTCCCATTACCTTTATTTCAAATAAACCAAATCTATCCCTTTTCATCTTATATTCAGTTCTTCTAATATCTCTATAGTCATCATAAATTACTAAGGTTATATCTCTGCGTGAGGAAGACCAAATCCTAAATATCGTATATTCTTTTGTATATTCATATCCTAATTTTTTATTTATTTCCATATTTCTTAACACTCATCTCATTTATCATATGATTTTTTTAAATTCCTCTAATGAATAATCTACAGAGAACATTCCACTATGGGCCAAGTTTACTAATTGCATATTATTCCAACAAAATTTGTCCCTGTATCTTTGTTCAACTAATTTTTGTGCCCTTACATAAGCAGGAAAATCTTTAAAAATAAAAAAGCTATCATTATATTTTACAATTAAATTATATAATTTTTCGAAACTCTCTTTTAATAAAGTATTTCCACTAGATCTTATTCTTTTTATTAATTTGCTCAATTCATTATTGTTTTTAATAAATTCTGTAGGCTCATAATAATTATGCTTAAATTGATTGTCCAGTTCTTCCCTTGATAATCCAAATAAGAAAATATTATCTTCCCCTATTTCATTGCGAATGTCCAGGTTTAAACCTGTTCTACTACCAATTGTAAGTCCTGCATTAAACATATATTTAATAGCGGAAGCTCCTGCCATATCTATTCCCGGTGTTGAAAGTTGTTCATTAATATCAGCAGATGGAATTAATATCATAGCCTTTTCTATAGTCAGGTTTTCTATAAAAACCACTTTTAACTTACCTTTTATTGTTAAATCGGAGTTTACAACATAAGCCAATGTATTAATATAATTAATTATGGACTTAGCAGCCAAATAACTTTGAGAGGCCATTCCTCCAAAGAAAAACGTCCTGTCTGCTAGATCTATACTTGAATTTTCCTTTAAATCAAAATATAGTTTAGTTATATATAAGGCTGTTAAAAATTGTCTTCTATGTTCATGAAAATCCTTTAACTGCATATCGAATATAGAATAGGGATTTATTTTTATATTATAATTATTTTTAATATATTTTTCTATTTCTAATTTGTTTTCCCTTTTAATATTGTCTAATTCATTAAGTACTTTTTCATTATCTTTGTATTTTTCCAATTTAATTAAACATTTGGGATTTTTTATAATATCTTCGTTTAATAATTCACATAAATAGTCAGATTGTTTCTGATTCGCTAAATATAGCCAAGTTCTTTGACTTACACCACTTCTGTTTAGTATGAATTTTCTTGGGAAAATACTACTAAAGGTATTTAATCGTCCATCAGTAATAATTTTATAATGTAGTTCTGAAATAGCTCCTAAGCTATTGCTAACGAACAAAACAATATTTGTAAAATTAACCTTATTGTCGTTAATTATATATAATTCTTTTAATTCACTTTCTTTTAAATCAAATGTTCTTACTTTCAAAACTTCCCTTAACTTTTCATCTAAAAATTCTATTGCCTTTATTATTTTAGGACAGATTTCTTTTATTAAATTCATATCCCACATTTTTTTCTTTGAAGTAAAATCATCATAAGAAGTATAATTAAAAATCTTATTTGCTTTCTCATAGGCAAACTCATAACTACACCCTGTTATTTCTTTATATTCTTCAATAAATACAGGAATCGCCATTATTGTATGGGCCTCATTCATTTTAATAGAAACATATTCTTCTATTTTTAATAAATCTAATTCTTCTTTCTTAGTATTTGACAAAATATCCTTAACTGAACAAGTTGCATAAAAATACTCCTGTCCTAGTCTGATTTTTTTACCTACTATATTTGAATCTTCAGGGTATAAAAAGTTTATTATACTTTTAGTACTTATATAGTTATAATATAATTCGTTTAGGCTTCCTCTTAAAATTGCATCTACATCAATTAAATTATCGTTTATAATGGACCAAACCCTTAAAGTGTTTACGGTTTTTCCTTCATAGCCTAAAATTGGAATATCATAAGCCTGGGCCTGTACTTTTAGATTACTAAATTCTATATCATAGACTATATTTTTCCTATATTCCCATGGAAAACCAGCAGCAAGCCATGTATCTACTCTTTCTACTTGATTAAAATCCACTATTTCCTGCTTCAATCTGCCATTTTCATATCTCATTCCATATGCCATAAGATTTTCATTTACAGAACTGGCACTATCTAAAAAAGAAAATGAAAATCTACCTAAAGATTCTCCACCTAATCTACTTGTAGTATCATTCTCTAAAATCTCTTTAAATGTATAACCTAATTGATTAAAAGCATAATTAAACTCTTTTCCTAATTTAAGAAGTCCTATGTTTCTTGCTAAAAATTTTTCCGGCAAATATTCAAAGGATAAATAATAGATTCTTTTTCTGGAAAAAAATTTATCCTTGGTGTCTCTCCAAGGATATGAAATTATATCTTTTATAACTTCAGCAGTAGCAAGATAGACATCAAAGCTACTAGCCTCATGTCTATCTACTACTAATTTATAATTTAAGTTATGTTTTATTTTTTTTAGTAATTCTTCTCCACTAAATTTCAACATGATTACTTCACCAATTCTTCATATAGCTCGATATATTCTTTAGCAGATTTCTCCCAGTTATTTTCTTCATTCATTGCAGATGTTACAATGTTTTTCATTGATTTTTCATCATAATAAAATCTAATAGCCTGTCTAATTGTATATAGTAAATCATGAGCGTTTATGTTAGAAAAGCTAAAACCTGTTCCTTCACCAGTAAATTCATTATACGGTTTAACAGTATCTTTTAGTCCTCCTGTTTCCCTTACTATTGGTATTGTTCCATATCTCATAGCTATTAGTTGAGATATTCCACAAGGTTCTGCTAATGATGGCATTAATAAAAAGTCTGCTCCTGAATAAATTAAATGCGCTTCTTCATTGTTATAATAAATTCTAGCCCTTAATTTGTCTGGATATCTGTATTCAAAATACCTAAAAGCATTCTCGTACTTTTCATCACCAGTTCCTAAAATAACAACTTGAATATCCTCAGAATACAACAATTCGTCCATTATATAACAAACCAACTCAAGACCTTTCATTTCTACTAAACGTGATACCATTGCAAACATCGGTACGTCGTCTCTTATTTCAAGGCCAAATATTCTTTGAATTTCTCTTTTGTTTTCAATTTTTTTATCTATTGTTTTTAAATCATAATTTTTAGATAGGTATTTATCCTTTTTAGGATTCCACTCATCATAGTCTATTCCGTTGACTATTCCCTTTAATTTATACTCATGTTTTCTAATTACTCCGTCTAATCCTTCACCGAAATAATCGTATTTTATTTCATTAGCATAGTTTTTAGATACTGTTGTGAAATAATCACTAAATACTATTCCACCCTTCATAAAGTTTACTGCATCATAAAACTTTAAGGCTTCATCGTTAAAATACTCCGGTGATAAACCTGCTACTCTTAAAATATCTGCAGGAAAAACTCCCTGATATTTTAAATTGTGTATTGTGTATACAGCCTTAATATCCCAATAGTAGCTATCGCCACGTGCAAAATCTTTAATATACACATTAACCATAGCGGTATGCCAATCGTTAGAGTGTATGATATTCGGTTTAAATCCAATTACTTTTGGCAATTGAACACAGGCCTTGGAGAAAAATAAAAATCTTTCTCCATCGTCACCCTCACCATAAATTTTAGACCTATTAAAATATCTTTCATTATCTATAAAATAAAATTTTACACCTTCATGTTCTAGTTCCATTACTCCAGCATATTCATGAGCATTTCCTAAATCTACATAGAAATATCCTATGTAGTTCATTTCTGATTTATACTCCAAGGGTATTTTCCCATATAATGGCAATACTACCCTTATATCATGTCCCTGTCTTTTCATTTCCAATGGCAAAGACCCAGCAACATCTGCTAAACCACCTGTTTTTATAAAAGGCACTGCCTCAGATGTACAATATAAAATATTCATTTTTTATTTCTCCACTACTAAATTTTTCGCTATTACATAAGGAAGATTTTGACTTCCTACTATTGATACTCCTGACTTAACTGTAACATACTTGTCTGTTATTGTGTTAATTATTACAGCGTCAGATTCAATTTCTGTTTTTTGGAATAGGATGGAGTTCTTAATAATAGCTCCTTTTCCAATTTTAACTCCTCTAAAAATTATAGAATTTTCTACTTGTCCTTCAATAATACATCCATTAGCTATTAATGAATTAGAAACTTTAGATTCATCACTATATAAGGTTGAAGGTTCATCTTTAGATTTTGTTAAAAGAACACCGTTTTTATAAAAAATATCATCATAAAACTGTGTTTCCAATAATTTCATATTAGAATCATAAAAACTTCTTAAGCCACGTATTATTTCCACATTTTCTTTTTCTTCATGTAATCCAATTTTTAATCTACTACAATTATTGGCAATAGCTTCTGTTAAGTCCTTAGCATCTCCTTTTTCTATTGAGCTTTTAACTAGATTTATAAATACTTCTTTCTTTATAAACCCAACCTTAGTCAATAATGAAAACTTTTCTTGAGTACCTAAATTAGTGCCAATATTTACTAATTCTCCCTGAGAATTAAAAATCAGTTTTTTCTCACCAATATGTTTTCCTAACCCATCTTCTTTATTGGTATAAAATAGTAACACATCGTAATCTTCTTCAATAAATCTATCGTAAGTGTCTGTAAGATCTTCTTTGTCAATAAGCATTGGATCTACTACATATAAGTAATCCTCTTTAGCTTCTTCATAGAATGTCATCGTTTCATTTAAAGTTTCCAGTTGATTCGAGTTCATTCCATCAGGCCCAACTACTGCCGGAAATATTACAAGTCCACTTCTTCTTCTATTTAACTCCCAAGGAGCTCCATTTCCCACATGATCTAATGTTGATCTAATATTTCTGCCACCATATAATATAACATTTGAAAAATCGTTATTGGCTAAATTTGATAGAGTAAAATCAATTAATCTATATCTTCCACCATAAGGTAGCATATATGCGGGTCTAGTCTCACATAAAGATCCATACTGATTTGATGATTTTCCACCAATAATAACACCTATACATTTTTGCATAATACTACCTCCTAATCTACACAAATACCTTCGTCGTCAACTAAGTACACGTTTTTATCATCTGGAGAGCCTATCTCCTGTTTTTCATCAATTATACAGTCTTCATTTATAACTGCATTATAAACCTTGGCACCTTTTTTAATTACAACATTTGATAAAATTACTGAATTTACAACTTCAGCACCTTCTTCAATAATTACACTTGAAAATAAAACTGAGTTTTTAACTGTACCGTAAACTCTACAAGCTTCATTTATTAAGGCTTTTTTTACTACTGCTCCATTAGCTATAAAATGAGGTGGTAAGTTCTTAGCCTTTGTAAATATTCTTTCTTTTTTATCATATAAGTTTAAATTATTATCGTTTAATAAATCTAAATTTGCTTCCCAATAACTTTTTACAGTACCAACATCTTTCCAATAGCCATCGAATTTCCAAGCATACATATCGTATCCTTCATTTAAAATTGCCGGTAAAACATTCTTACCAAAATCATGGTCAGAGTCCTTGTCCTCTGCATCTTTAATTAAAAATTCTCTTAATGTAGACCAATTGAACATGTATATTCCCATAGATGCTAAATTGTTTTTAGGATTTTCCGGTTTTTCGTCAAATTCAACAATTTTATTGTCCTTATCGGTGTTTAGAATTCCAAATCTTGACGCTTCTTCCCAAGGCACTTCCATAACTGCTATTGTACAAGCTGAATTCTTTTCCTTATGATAATCTAAAAGTTCATTATAATTCATTTTATATATATGATCTCCAGATAAAATTAACACATATTCCGGTGCTAAATCATCTAGAAAATCAATATTTTCGTAAATAGCATTAGCAGTTCCTTCATACCATCTACCACCTTCTTCTGTTGCAAATGGAGGAAGCACTCTTAAACCACCACTGTTTCTATCATAATCCCAAGCAGCACCATTGCCTAAATGCGTATTTAAAAGAAATGGTTTGTATTGAGTCAATACACCTATATCTCTAATATCTGAATTTGTAGCATTACTTAAGGCAAAATCTATAATTCTATATTTTCCTCCAAATGGTACAGCTGGCTTAGCAATTTTCTTAGTTAAGCCTTTTAGTCTCGAACCTTGACCTCCAGCTAATAACATTGCTACAACTCGTTTTCTTGCTCTCATAACTACCTCCTATTTTTCTGCTTCATTTTGATAAACATTGCACCTAATGGTGGTAAATCTACCCTTATGCTATATTTTTTTGAATGTATTTCTTCTTTTTTAGTTTTATAGGCCTTGTTTCTTAGTAAATTTCCTCCATATTTTTGCATGTCACTATTTAACACTACTGAATAAGTTCCTTCCTTATCAACTCCTATAGGATAATTTTTTCTCAATACAGGAGTAAAATTATATGCACATATTAATTTTTCTCCCTTGTCAGAAATTCTTTCAAAAATAACTACAGATTCTTTATTATTGTCTACCTCTAACCAGTTAAATCCTTTATGGTCAAAATCCTCTTCCCATAAAGCTTTTTCTTTTCTATAAAAGTTATTTAACTCTGAAATAAATTTTTTATATCTTACATGTTTTTCAAAGTCTAAAACACCCCAAGTAATTGAATCCCACTCATTCCATTCATCAAATTGAGCTATTTCATTTCCCATAAAGTTCAATTTTTTTCCAGGATGTCCATACATATACATCATCAATAATCGCAATGAATCAAATTTTTCACTGTATTCTCCCGGCATCTTATTAATCATAGAGCCTTTCATATGAACAACTTCATCATGACTAAATGGTAAGATATAATTTTCGCTAAATGCATATATTAAACTAAATGTAAGTAAATCGTGATGATCTTTTCTAAATAATGGGTCCAGTTTTATATATTTTAAGGTGTCATTCATCCAACCCATATTCCATTTATAATTAAATCCAAGGCCATCTAGTTCAACAGGCATTGTTATATTTGGCCAAGCAGTTGATTCCTCTGCAATCATTAATGTGTTGGGATAATTTTTAAATATTATTGTATTTAATTCTCTAATAAAAGAAACAGCCTCTTTGTTTTCATTTCCACCGTCTTCATTTTTTATATCTTTACCTGTAAAGTTTAAATACAGCATATAAGCAACAGCATCTACTCTAATACCATCAATATGATAATAGTCATGCCAATATAAGGCGGAAGAAATCAAAAAGTTCCTAACTTCATTTTTTCTAAAATCAAAATTTAATGTACCCCATTGTTCATTTTCAGCCTCATAGGTATTTTGTGATTCATAAAGACCTGTTCCGTCAAATCTTGCTAGCCCAAAATCGTCTTTGCAAAAATGAACCGGTACCCAATCTAGTATTACACCTATGTTTTTTTGATGAAATTTATCAACTAAGTACATAAAATCCTTTGGTGTTCCAAATCTAGATGTTGGAGCAAAATAACCTGTTGTTTGATACCCCCATGAACCATCAAAAGGATATTCTGTAATTGGCATAATTTCAACATGGGTATATCCCATTTCCTTAACATAATTAACCAGTTCATCAGCTAACTCCACATAGGAATAGTAATCTCCATTATCCTTCTTTTTCCATGAAGCTAAATTTACCTCATATATACTCATAGGACTTTTGTAGATATCGGTCTTTTTTTTCTTATTTAACCATCTTTTATCATTCCATTTATAACCTTTAAGATCATAATATTTGGAAGCTGTTTTTGGTTTTAGCTCTGCATGGAAGGCATAAGGATCAGCCTTATATTTAATTTCATCATTCTTTGTTACAATTCTATATTTATAAGAATCATATTCTTCTACACCAAATACATTAATAATCCAAATTCCTGTTTCTCCTATCATTTTCATAGGAAGATTATAATCATCCCAATCGTTAAAATCTCCTACTAAATTGACATATTTAGCATTAGGTGCCCACACAACAAATCTTACAGTTTCCTTATCATCTTCTATGTACTTATGAGCTCCTAAAAATTCATAGGACTTTTCATTAATTCCTTTATTGAATAAATACGCATCTTCCTCGCCGTTTTCAGTATAATAATAATTAACAATTGGTTTTTTCATTACAGCCTCCATTGATTTCAAATCGTCTTAATTTATTACTTTGATTATAACATAACATAAATTTATAGCTTTATTATTATTTACCCAAATTAATTAATTTATATAAATATATTTTATAAAAGATAAATATATTTTACATACTTGACATAAGTTAAAATATTTAATAGAATATTGTCAATAATTTACTATGAACTAGGGATTTATTTTAATATTATTTTAGCGAGTTGAGTTTGGTGAAAGTCAACATAATATATTATAAATCGAGGACTAGGGAGTATATATTACGAGTATTACAAGTAATATACGTTAACTGCGTTATAGTTTAAGTGGATATAGGAATATATCAATTAGAGTGGTACCGCGGATTTTTCGTCTCTTTCTTAGTTAAGAAAGAGATTTTTTTATTTTTAGGAGGGATTTAATTGAAGAAAAAAATATTAGCATTATTATTAATTGCAGCATTTACATTAACTGCATGTGAAAAGGTAGAAAAGACAGATACTTCAAATTCAACTACTGCAAGTAAAGAGGAAGTTACTGAAGCTACTACGGAAAAAACTGAAGTTACTGAAAAGGCATTAGCTGAAATGAGAGAAGCTTATGAAGTTTCCGTAGATGATTTAAAGGCTGAAGATTACCCGGAAGACAGTACAATGCATAAAATATTAACAGATAAAAAGTTAATAGTAGCTACTAACGCAGCCTATCCACCATATGAATATAGATTAATGGTAGAAGGTAAATCGGAATTTGGTGGAATTGATATGGAAATGGCTAGACTACTAGCAAAGAAAATGGATGTAGAGTTAGAAATTGTAGACACCTCTTTTGACAGTTTAATAGCTGGACTTCAAAGTGGAATGTATGATCTCTTACTGGCAGGAATGAACAAGGACCCGGAAAGGGAAAAACAAGTTGACTTCACAAGTGACTATTATTTTCCTACTTTAGTTCTACTTGTTAGGGAAGCCGATTTAGATAAATATAAAACTGAAAAAGATATTCCTGACGACTTTAAATTCGGTAACCAAATGGGAACAGTTCAAGAAAATGTTACTAATGCACATTTTCCTAATGCAAAAGATAATTCTTTATATTTGAAAAACTATCCAGACTTAACTGCTGCTTTAGAATCCGGACAAATTGATGGATTATTAGTTGAAGATATAATAGCTAAGGCTTTTATAGCACAAAACCCTAAACTGGCAATCTCCGAAGGAATCAGTTATCCTGGGGAAACAGGTTTTGCCGGTGCTCTAAAAAAAGATGACAAAGATTTTCAAGATTACTTAAATACCTTTATAAAAGAAATTCAAGACAATGGAACTTTTGATAAAATAGTTATTGATAGTAATGAATTAGCAGGAGTTGCAGAAGAGTCATCGGAAGAAACCAGTACAGAAGCTACCGAATAAAAAATTACAGTAGAGTTTGAGTTTTCAAACTCTACTGTCTTTAATAAAGGAGATATATATGAATTTAAGCATTGAAAACTTTCTAGCTCTTCAAGAATTCATTCCTATGTTTCTACAAGGTATTAAAAATACATTGCTATTGTCTATAATAGGAATATTCTTTGGAATTATATTAGGAATGATTTTGTCCTTATTTCGATTATCACGATTTAGAATATTAAGGGGAATTTCTTTAATTTACTTAGAGTTTTTTAGATGTACGCCATTAATGGTACAAGCATTTTTTATATTTTTTGCTCCACCGGAATTATTTGGTATTAAATTTTCACCATTTTATGCAGGTGCCATAGCCATGTCACTTAATAGTGCTGCCTATGTTTCGGAAATTATTCGTTCCGGCATTAATTCTGTTGATAAGGGGCAAATGGAAGCATCTCGTTCATTGGGACTTAGTTATGGTAAAACCATGCGCTATGTAATAATTCCCCAAGCAGTAAAAAATATACTTCCTACTTTAGGAAATGAATTTGTTGCTATTATAAAAGAAACATCAACCTTAACTGTAATAGGAGCAGCTGAGGTAATGTATACTACAGACAGGGTTAAAGCTTCTTCCTTTCAAACTACAGCCCCTATTATTGTTGCAATGGTAATTTATTTTGTAATTACTTTTACCTTGTCTAGGGTTATTGCATATTTTGAAAGGAGGATGAAGGTAAGTGATTAAAGTTGAAAACCTCCATAAGAGCTTTGGAAAAAAAGAAGTTTTAAAGGGTATGAATATAGAAATAAAAAAGGGTGAAGTAGTTGTTGTTATTGGACCATCCGGTTCAGGAAAGTCCACTTTTTTACGTTGTTTAACAAGACTTGAAGAACCAACTAAAGGAAAGATTTTTCTTGAAGATGTAGAAGTTACCGACAAAAAAACCGATATTAATCTTATAAGACAGGAAATGGGAATGGTTTTTCAGCATTTTAATTTATTTCCCCATTTAACAGTTAATGAAAATATAACTTTGGCACCAATACAAATTAAAAAAATATCTAAAGATGAAGCTAGAAAAATTTCAAAGGATTTACTGGAAAAAATGGGATTACCTGAAAAAATAGACGCTTATCCTAATAGCCTTTCCGGCGGTCAAAAACAAAGAATTGCAATAGCAAGGGCTTTGGCTATGAATCCTAAAGTTATGTTGTTTGACGAAGCTACTTCAGCTTTAGATCCAGAAATGGTAGGAGAAGTTCTTCAAGTAATGAAGGACCTTGCTAAAGCAGGAATGACAATGGTTGTTGTTACCCATGAAATGAACTTTGCAAAAGAAGTTGGAAGCAGAATAGTTTTCATGGATGATGGTGTCATTTTAGAAGAAGGTAGTCCGGAAAAAATCTTTAACAACCCTGAACATAAAAGAACTCAAGATTTCTTAAAAAGAGTTTTAGAAGTATAAGGTAAAAAGAAGTGATAAAATATCACTTCTTTTTGTTTTCAACATATCTTGTTAAATCCATAAGATTGTCTTTTATTTCGTTTAAATTTCTTTTTACTTCAGAATATTTTTTTAAATCAACATCTTTAAAATTAATAGAAAGATCCTGTTCTTTTAATTGCTTCATCCTTTCAATTATATGCTCTATTTCTAAATATAAATTGAATTCCATTTCCTCTTTTGAAATTTCATCATATACTTTTTCCTCATTTGGTTTTAATTCATATTTTGAATATAGTTCAGGTATTTCACAATTTAATTTTAAATTGTTAGTAAGTGTTTTATAGAATTCTTTCTGTTCGTCATTTTCTCCATGTACTATAAAAACTTTTTTAGGTTTTGTAGTAAATGAATTTACCCAATCTAATAACATTGGTTCATCGGCATGTCCTGAAAATCCATCTAGATTATAAATACTGGCTTTTACAGCTATTTCTTCACCTAGTATTTTTACTGAGTCCTTACCGTCTAAAAGTATTCTCCCTAGTGTTCCCTTTGCCTGATAGCCTACAAAAACAACCGCTGAGTTTTCATCCCATAGGTTATGTTTTAAATGATGTCTTACCCTACCGGCATTGGCCATTCCTGATGATGATATAATGACCCTTGGAAATTTAACTTTATTTAATGCAATAGACTCATCTACTGAGGAAATATACTTTAAATTATCAAATTCAAAAACATTATCTCCTTTGAATATTAAATTTTTAGCCTTATCGTTAAAAAAATATGTGTTATTTAAAAAGGCTTCAGTTGCCCTTAAAGACATTGGACTATCTACATAAATTGGAACCCGTTGATGATATTCAATATCTTCATTATATTCATAATATTCATTTAATTCATAAATAATTTCCTGAGTCCTACCAACAGCAAAAGCCGGTATTATTACCGTTCCTCCTTTTGCTGAAGTTTCATCTATTATTTTTATTAGATTTTGTATTATGTTTTCACGATTTTCATGAACTGTATTTCCATAGGTTGACTCAACTATTAAATAATCCGCATCTTTTATATAAGTTGGGTTATTTAGTATAGGTTTATTAGGCATACCTAAATCTCCTGAAAAAACAAGTTTAGTTGTTTTCTCATCTTCTGTTATCCATAATTCTATTATTGCAGAGCCTAATATATGACCAGCATCAGAAAATCTAAATTTAACATTATCATTTACTAATATTATTTCATCATAATAGCATTCTCTAAAATTATTTAAGGAATTTTCTGCGTCTTTTGTTGTATATAATGGTTCATTTAATGGTTTTCCAGCTCGCATTCGCTTTTTATTATCCCATTCTGTATCTGTTTCCTGAATTTTTGCACTGTCTAATAACATAATATTACATAGGTCTACAGTTGGTTTTGTTGCAAATATATTTCCTGTAAATCCTTCTTTTACAAGTAATGGTATTCTTCCACTATGATCTATATGTGCGTGAGTAAGAAGCATAAAATCAATTTCTTCCGGATTAAATTTAAACCCTTCTCTATTTAAAGCTTCTGTTTCATCATTACCTTGGAATAAACCACAATCTATTATAAACTTTTCATTTTTTGTTGTAATTAAAAAGTTCGATCCTGTTACCATTTTAGCTGCACCTAAAAATTGTATATCCATATTTCCTCCATTAATAAGCTCTTTCAAATTGTTTTAAATAATCTATATCTATCTTGTTGTTTTTAGCAAAGTCCATAACCAAGTTCGGATTTCTAAGTAAGCCTCTTCCTATTGCTACTAAGTCACATTTTTCTTTTTCAATTAAATAATTTGCTAAGCTATAATCCTCTAACAAGCCTACTGCAATTGTTGGAATATTTAATGCCTTTTTTATTTTTTCAGCAAATTCAGCTTGATAACCTCCATATACCTTTATATCTACAGGAACTAATCCTCCTGATGATACATGAACAATATCAATATATTCTTTAACTTCCAATAAAATATCAATAATCATATTTATATCTATGCCTTGGGCCACATAGTCAGATGCTGATATTCTTAAAGAAATGACTTTATCTTCTGGCCAATATTTTTTTACTTCTTTTAATATTTCCTTTAATAATCTAGTTCTATTTTTTAAATTACCACCATATTCGTCTTCTCTTTTATTTGTAATTGGAGAGAGAAATTCATGTATTAAATAGCCATGGGCACCATGGATTTCTATTAAATCAAAACCTGCTTTTAAAGCTCTTTTTGAAGCTTCTCCAAAGGACTTTATTACTCTATTAATATCATCTTTGTCCATTTCCTTTGGTAAGGTATATTCTTCATTAAATTTAATAGCGGAAGGAGCAAAATGAATTAAATCTTTAGTTTCAGATTTTCTTCCTGCATGGGCTAACTGTATACCTACTTTAGAACCAAATCTATGAGAAAAATTTACTATGTTTTTTAATTCGTCTATGTATTCATCGTTGTAAATTCCCAAATCATCATCAGTAATTCTTCCATTGGCCATTACTCCTGTAGCTTCCAATATTATTAAGCCAACTTGTCCTAAAGCAAAAGAGCCATAGTGAACCTTATGAAAATCATTTGCAAATCCATTTTTTGCACTATACATGCACATTGGTGGTAAAACGATTCTATTTTTTAAATTTAAGTTTTTTATTTTATATTCTGACAACAATGACATATTAATCACCTCAAGTATATTTTACCCAAAAAACCATTTATAACGATATAAAAAAACATCTTTAGAAGAAAATCCTTCCAAAGATGTTTAAAATTAACCTGCCTGTTCAAATTGACTGTTGTATAGATTTGTATAAAATCCATTTTTAGCCATTAATTCTTCATGGTTTCCGCTTTCTATTATGTCACCATTATCCATAACAAATATCATGTCGGAATTTTTTATTGTAGATAATCTATGGGCAATAACAAAGGATGTCCTTCCTTCCATAAGTTTATCCATGGCTTTTTGAATTATAACTTCTGTTCTAGTATCTACAGAACTTGTTGCCTCATCAAGTATTAGCATTGGAGCATTTTCCACCATTGCTCTTGCTATTGTCATTAACTGTTTTTGTCCTTGGGATAAATTTGTCTTATTATCTAAAACCGTATTATATCCTTTTGGTAGAGTTCTAATATAATGATCTAGTCCAACAGCTTTACATGCTTTTACAACCTCTTCATCTGAAACATTGGTCTTACTATATTTTATATTCTCTTTAATTGTACCTTCAAATATCCAAGTGTCTTGTAATACCATACAGAATAAATCATGTACATTTTCCCTTGTAATTTCTTTTATATCTACTCCGTCAACAGATATTTTTCCACTATTCAATTCATAAAATCTCATTAACAAATTAACTAAAGTCGTTTTTCCTGCTCCTGTCGGTCCTACAATTGCAACTTTTTGACCGGCCTTTGCCTCTGCAGAAAAATCTTTAATTATTATTTTATCTTCGTCGTAGCCAAATCTTACATGTTCAAACTCAACATTTCCATTGACCTCTTTAGGGTTGATGGATTTAGTTTTATAGGATTCATCTTCTAATTCTTCTTCTCCTAAAAATTCAAAAACCCTTTCTGATGCTGCTGCTGTAGATTGTAAGCTTGTTGCTGCTTGAGCTATTGTAGTTAAAGGATTTGTAAACTGTCTAATATAGATCATAAAGGAAACTATAACACCAAAGTTCATCATTCCTTTTGCTACCATTATTGCACCTACAACTGATACTGCTACATACCCAAAGTTACCAATAAAACCCATAATTGGATTCATTATACCTGAAATAAATTGTGATTTCCATGCAGAATCGTACAGGTCATCATTTATTTCATTAAACTCCTCTTTAATTTCCCCTTCAGCATTGTAAACTTTAATAATAGTATGTGCTCCGTACATCTCTTCAACATAACCATTCATTTCACCTAGTGATTGTTGTTGTCTTGTAAAATATTTTTGTGATTTAGACATTATTATTATCATTAAACTAAAGCCTACTATTGTAGATGCAATGGCCGTTAATGTTAATATAGGATTAGTTCTAAACATCATATATAAAGAACCAAAAAACATCGCTATTGCTCCTGCCAAAGAGCCTATACTTTGATTTAAAGATTGACTGATTAAATCAACATCATTAGTTGCCCTACTCATTATGTCACCAAGAGTAGTTGAGTCAAAATATCTTAAAGGAAGTTTATTGATTTTAATTGATATATCTTTTCTTAATTTTTTAGATACTCCTTGAATTACTGTAACCATAAAAAATTCTTGTAAATACAAGAGTCCTGCTCCTATTAAATAAAGAGCTACTAAGGTATAACAAATTTTTTCAATGGCTGCAAAATCCATTTCACCTTTTATTCCGGCCAAAATTAAATCTGAAATTTCCCCTAATCTTCTTGGTCCATTTAATAACATAATCGTTCCAACAAAGGAGAATATTATAGCAACAATAGTTTGAATTCCGTATACTTTAAAATATCCTAATAATTGTCCCCAAGCTTTTTTAAAGTCTTTTGCTTTAGCATATTTACCACTTTGAGTATTTGCAGCAAAAGAGTTTCTTTTTCTTAATTCTCTATTTTTTTTCATGCAAGTTCCTCCTGTGATAATTGGGAATAAGCTATTTCCTGATAAACCTTACAATCCTTAATAAGTTCTTCATGAGTGCCTAAACCAGCCATTTCCCCATCTTCCATAACAAGTATTTTATCTGCGTTTTTTATTGATCCAATTCTTTGAGAAACAATAATATTAGTTGCATGACTTGTTTCTCTATCTAAAGCTTGCCTTAACATCTTATCGGTTTTAAGGTCTAAAGCTGAAAAAGAATCATCGAATATATATATTGCAGGATCTCTTGCTATGGCTCTTGCTATAGAAATTCTTTGTTTTTGTCCACCGGAGAAATTAGTTCCTCCCTGTGCTACATAGGAGTCTACTCCGTCCTCTAATTTATTAACAAAATCTGCAGCTTGAGCAATTTCTAAAGCGTTTTGTATAGCTTCATCTGTAATATTTCCTTTTCCATTGTCACCATAGTCAATATTAGATCTTATGGTTCCGGAAACCAATATGGTCTTTTGTGAAACATATCCTATATAATTATCTAATATATTTAATTTATAATCCCTTACATTAATTCCATTTACAAGTACCTCACCTTCAGTAGCGTCATAAAATCTTGGAATTAAATCTACTATTGTAGATTTACCACTACCTGTTGAACCTATTATTGCCAGTGTTTCTCCCGGTTTAACTTTAAAATTTATGTTTTTCAAAACATATTCTTCTGCATCAGGATATTTGAAACATACATTTTTAAATTCAACTTCTCCAATATTATCCTTAACTTCTGTAACATCACCATCAAGAATTGAAGGTTTCGTATCTAGGACTTCATTAATTCTGTTTGCAGACACTTGGGCCCTTGGCATCATTATAAAAATCATAGTTAACATCATGAATGAAACTACTACTTGAGTTGCATAGGATGTAAAAACTACCATATCGCTAAACAAATTAATTTTTTCCATATATCCGGCATTATAAATTAAATATGCTCCCATCCAATAAATAGCCAAACCTATACCATTCATTAAGATTCTCATCATTGGATTGAGCATTCCCATTAATCTTCCTGTAAATAAATTATTTTTAGTTAAGTCTTCATTTGCTTTTTCAAATTTATTTTCTTGATACTCTTCAGCGTTATATGCTTTAACCACTCTTATTCCAGTAAGATTCTCTCTAATTACTCTGTTTATAGAGTCTATTAGTTTTTGTACTCTTCTAAATCTTGGTAAAGCAAATATTCCAATTATTGCAATTACTACCATCATAATCAAAACGGCTATTCCTGTAGTTAGTGACCACTGCCAATTTTTACCATAAATTTTTAAAATTGCCCATACAGCCATTATTGGTGCCTTTATCATCATTTGTGCACCTATTGCAATAATCATTTGAATTTGAGTTATATCATTAGTTGATCTTGTAATTAAACTATCTGTAGAAAATTGTTTGATTTCTTCTTTTGAAAATTCTTGTACTCTATTGAAAACCGTTCCTCTAAGACGTTTACCAAATACTGCGGCTATTTTTGCTGCAAAAAAACCACAAATTATAGCTGCTCCTAAACTTCCTAGTGCACAAATTACCATTCTAATACCAATATTAATAATTTCACCTAAGGAACCATTTGTTTGTAGTATTTGTGTTATTTGTGTCATATAATCCGGTATTTTCAAATCTAAAAATACCTGAGTAGATATAAACACAACGTTAATTAAAAAGAAAAACCACTCTCTAGGTTTTAAGAATTTTAATAACCTTAACATCTATTCACCCCTATTCCATATCTTTTTTTAAATTACTAACCATCTCTTGTAATACTTCAAAAAAAATATCTAAATTTTTTTCATCAATATTTTTAAAAATAATTTTTTCTATTTCTTCTTTACTTTTTAAAATATTTTCGTTAAGTTCTTTAGCCTTTTCCCCTAAAATAATCTGTTTTAATCTAGCATCCTCTTTAACGGAAACCCTCTTTACATAACCTTCTTTTTCCATTGAAGATAATATTTTTGATAGCCTAGATTTTTTCATTGAAAACTCTTCCTCTATATCCTTTTGAAAAATCACTTTATCTGAATTTTGAAATATAAATTTTAAAATAAGTCCAGAAATCGGAGATAGGTTTCCATCAAAGGATTTGTGTAGTTCTTCAATTCTTTTATTTAAGAAGAAATTTATAGTTTTTAATTGTATTACTAATTCCCTTTTCATTTTGACTCCCACATATAAGATAGTTAGTTTACTAATTGTTTCTTTGGAAACTAAATCGTACTAAACTATTATAGTTACTTTTAAAAATTTTGTCAACAAAAAAACAACATTAATATTTATTAATGTTGTTAATATTTTTTAATTAAATAATCTTGTTGAAAAATACCTATCTCCACTATCCGGGAAAATTATTACAATATTTTTTTCATTATATTTTTCCTTCTTTGATATTTCCACAGCCCCATATAAAGCCGCTGCTGAAGATAATCCTAAAAGCAAGCCTTCTTTTTTTGCTAGTATTTTCCCATATTCATAAATTACCTCATTGTCTACCTTAACTATTTCATCATAGATATTTCTATTTAAAATACTTGGAATAAAACCTGCCCCTATTCCCTGTATTTCGTGTGGACCTGGATTATCTCCTGAAAGTACAGCTGAAGTTAGCGGTTCTACTGCTACTATTTCAATATTTTTATTCTTCTCTTTTAAATACTCTCCAACTCCTGTAATAGTACCGCCGGTTCCTACTCCTGCAACTAAAACATCTATATTACCATCCATATCCTTCCAAATTTCAGGGCCAGTTGTAATTTTATGAGCTTTAGGATTTTCCTTATTTTCAAATTGTGATGGGATAAAACTATTAGTATATTCCTTAGAAAGTTCTTTTGCTCTATCAATTGCCCCCTTCATTCCCTTGGAACCTTCTGTTAAAACTATTTCAGCTCCAAAGGCTTTAAGTATATTCCTTCTTTCCTCTGACATGGTCTCTGGCATTGTTAAGATCATTTTATAACCCTTTACAGCAGCAATGGCTGCTAATCCTATACCTGTATTGCCTGAAGTAGGCTCAATAATAATAGTGTCCTTGTTTATTCTTCCTTCTTTTTCTGCCTGCTCAATCATTTGCTTAGCAACCCTATCTTTAATACTTCCTTCCGGGTTTAAATATTCTAATTTACCAAATAAATTAGATTTTAAATTAAAATGCCTTTCTATATTATTAAGTTTCATAATTGGTGTATTACCTATTAAATCTAAAATACTATTATTTATATTCATATAATCGTCTCCTAACAATTAAATATATAGTAACAATGGACTGTATATTATATTGTATAATATAATAGAAAATGTAAAAAGATATATTAAAAGAAACTTTGGAGACTATATGAATGATTTAGTAAAAAAACTTTTTGAAAACAAAACTTTAAGTAATGAGGAATTTTTAACTATACTAGCTGACAATAAATACGATGAAGATTTAAAAAAAGCTGCCAATATAAGAAGAGAAGAATATTACGGAAAAGATGTCTATATTAGGGGCCTAATTGAATTTTCCAATTATTGTAAAAACAATTGTTTTTACTGTGGAATAAGAGCTGGTAATAATAAGGCCAGTAGGTATAGGTTAAATACAGACGACATTTTAAACTGTTGTAGGGAAGGATATAAATTAGGTTTTCGTACCTTTGTGCTACAAGGAGGAGAGGACCCTTATTTTACAGATGATATTTTTATTGAAATTATTGCAAAAATTAGAAGTAAATTCCCGGATTGTGCAATAACACTTTCCCTAGGCGAAAGGAATTATAAAAGTTTTAAGAATTTTTTTGATGCCGGAACTAACAGGTATTTATTAAGGCATGAAACGGCTAATGAATATCATTTTAATAAAATACATCCTAATAATTTAAGTTTAGAAAATAGAAAAAAATGTATTTTTCAATTAAAAGAAATAGGATACCAAGTCGGTTCCGGTTTTATGGTCGGTTCCCCTTTTCAAAAACTAGAATATTTAGTTGAAGATTTGCGTTTTTTAGAAACTCTTCAACCTGATATGATAGGCATCGGTCCATTTTTAAGTCATAAGGACACGCCTTTTAAAAACTTTGAAAATGGAAGTATGGGACTTACTATAAAGTTAATATCAATATTACGACTTATGTTTCCATATTCCTTAATTCCTTCAACTACTGCTCTTGGCACTATTCACCCTGAAGGAAGAGAGCTCGGTTTAAAAGCCGGAGCAAATGTTGTAATGCCAAACCTTTCACCTTCCAATGTAAGAAATAAATATGAGCTTTATGACAATAAAATTTATTCAGGAAGTGAAGCTGCAGAAAGTATAGAGTTATTGACTAGGTTAATTAAAAAATCTGGTTTTAATATTTCAGTAAATCGTGGTGATGTAAAAAGGACAACAATTTAGTTGTCCTTTACTCTATAGCTGTTAGCATAAATATGATATCTATTATTTCTTGTAAAACCACATAAGGTAATTCCCTTTTCTCTGGCTAGCTCAATTCCTAAATTTGTTGGAGCTGATCTTGAAATCATAATTGGTACTTTCATTTTTGAAATCTTTGTTACAATTTCAATAGGTAGTCTTCCGGAAAAAGCAATTATTTTATTAGACATATCTATATTATTTAAAATACAATACCCTGCAATTTTATCTAAGGTGTTATGCCTTCCAATATCCTCCATATAGACTATAACTTCATTATTAGATATTAGTGCTGCACAATGAACTCCACCTGTTTTTTCAAATAATTTCGCCTTGTCTTCCATTAACTTAATCTGCTTAGGAATTTCTGTTGACAATATTTCTATATTTGAATCATTTTTTTCAAGTTCTATTTGTTTTTCCTCTGTACTTCCCTTAATTTTTAAGTCCATTATGCCTTCTGTATCAATATCTATAGAAATAACATCATCCTTACTATTAATATATCCATTCATCCATAAAAACCCTACAGCCATTTCCTTTAAATTAAAGGGAGAGCATACAATTTTAAAAATCTTTTTATCATTTATAAAAATATCGATTTTACTTTCTTCTACTATGTTTTCAATATTTTTTTCAAAAACACCATTATTAAATGTATAAACTTCATAATTTAAAAATTTCTCTTTCATAATCACCTTTCTTAACTAAAGTTTTTTGCAATTTTTAAAAATTCTTTAACAGCCTTACTTAAAAATTTATTTTTTCTATAAAAAAATGAAATATCCCTATCTGATTCATATTTATTCAATTTATATAAACAAATATTAGGATTTGGTCCTACATTTCTTATTAAAAAATCACTTATAAAAGAAATACCTATTCCATAACTAGTTAGATTATAGGAGGTTATTTGTTGTTCTAACTCCAATATAATCCTAGGGTTTATATTTTCATAAGCAAGTTTTTTATCTGCTCTTTTTCTTGTATCATTGCCTTCTTTTAACAATATAAAAGGATCATCTTTAAATATTTTTAAGGGAATTGAATCTACATTATCCTCTAAAAATCTTCCAGATATAACATCCTCATAATTTAATTGAAAATCCTCTACAAGTTTATTTGATTCTATTTTCTTTGGAACAGCTAATAATATATTATCCTTTCTATGAAATTGCTTTATATATTCATTTTTGTCATATTTATAATTATCTATTGCTATGTCTATAGTGCCATCATTTAAATATTTCATCAAATTTGAAGATTTAGCCTCAACAATATCCACACTTACCTTTGGATATTTTTCTATAAATGTTGAAACTATTGGTGGTAGTAGGTAGGAAGTATATTGGTGGGTTCCACCAATAGCTACTTTACCGGCCTTTAAATCAGCAACATCATTAATATATTCATCAAAATTCTGTTCCAGTTCCAGTATTTTCTCAATGGTTTTTATATATTTCATTCCAATATCTGTAACACCTATTGGTTTTGTAGAGCGGTCAAATATTTCATATCCTATTTCCTTTTCTATTCTCTTTATAGTACCACTTAAAGAAGGTTGGGATATATACAAATTATTTGCCGCTTTCGAAAAACTTCTTTCCTTATATACTTCATAAACATATTCTATTCCTGTAAACATTATAACCTCGCACCTATACTTATATGATAATATTTGTATTTGATTATATAGTATTCCAATCATAGAATATAAGCAAGAAGAAGATTTGTTTTTTTATATTATCAGGAGGTTGTTATGGATAATTTTAGAATAGAAAGCGATTCAGTTGGAGAGTTAAAAATACCTACTAAGGCTTATTATGGCGTTCAAACTTTAAGAGCAAAAAACAATTTTAATATAACTGGAAGAAAAATGCATAAAGATTTAATTATATCTTTAGCTGAAATAAAAAAAGCATCAGCAGTATCTAATATAAAAACCGGTCAATTGGACACAGCAATTGGAACAGCGATTATTAAAGCCTGTGATGAAATTATAAATGGAAAATACCATGAAGAGTTTATTGTTGACCCTATACAAGGTGGAGCAGGAACTTCTGCAAATATGAATGCAAACGAAGTAATTGCAAATATCGCCTTGGAAATATTAGGAAATAACAAGGGAAATTACTCCTTAATTCATCCAAATGATCATGTAAATATGAGTCAATCTACTAATGATGTTTTCCCAACTGCAGGGAAAATGACAATAATAAAATTATTAAAAAATTTAAAAAAGGAAATTAATAATCTGTATAAGGCATTAATAGCAAAATCAGAAGAATTTGATGATGTAATCAAAATGGGCAGAACCCAACTTGAAGATGCTATCCCTATAACTTTAGGTCAAGAATTTAGCGCTTATTCCCAAGCTATTAAAAGGGACTTAAAAAGAACTGAATTAGCAATAGAGGAAATGGAATATGTAAATATGGGAGCAACTGCCATTGGTACAGGATTAAATGCAAAAAAGGATTACATTGACAATATAGTTTCAGAATTAGATGAAATATCCAATTTAAATTTAAAACAAGCTCCTAATTTAATAGATGGTACACAAAATTTAGATTGTTTTACCATAGTGTCAGGTTATTTAAAAGCTTTAGCAGTTAATCTATCAAAAATTTCCAACGATTTAAGACTTATGAACTCCGGACCAAGAACCGGTTTAGCAGAAATAACATTACCACCTAAACAAAATGGTTCTTCCATAATGCCTGGTAAAATTAATCCTGTAATTCCGGAAGTGGTAAATCAAATTTCCTTTAACGTTATAGGAAATGATACTACCATAACTATGGCTTGTGAAGCTGGACAGTTGGAATTAAACGCTTTTGAACCAATTATTTTTTACAACTTATTTGAATCAATAGAAACTTTAACCTACGGTATAAAAACTTTTACCGATAATGCAATTAAAGATTTAGTTGCCAATAGAGAAAACTGTAAAAAACATGTAAGCAACTCTATAGGACTAATTACTGCAGTTAATCCCTATATAGGCTACCAAAAATCAGCAACAATCGCAAAAGAAGCTTTAAAATCAGGTAAAACTATAAGAGATTTATTAACTAAAGAACATATTTTTTCAAACAATGAAATAGATAATGTCTTAGACCCTTATAAAATGATTAAACCTAAAAACTAGGGAAAGTGGCCAAGCCACTTTCCCTAGTTTTTAGATTTATTAGATAAATATATTTTTTTACTTAGATAATTAAGAAAAGACTCTTAAAACTTTCTTTAGAATGAAAGTTCCAAGAGCCTTTTAATAATCTTCCTCTAATATTTCCCTATTATAGAAAATAGAATTTTTCTTTAGTTCCTCATTTAAATATTCATTTCCATATTTTTCCAAAAGAGTTTCTTCTTTAGAAAACATATTAACCCCTAGGCCTAATTTATTACCTGGAATATCTACACCAATACTTGCTAATATTGTCGGATACATATCAAAAGTAGTAAATTGTCTATTTTTATTGTTTTTAGCCGGGCTTTTGCTATTTATGAAAGCATTGTAGACTGTTCTATCGTAATTTTCTACCATATTGTCTTCGTATAATTTATCCTGCATACCTAAATGATCGCCTAAAATTACAATTGTAGTGTTTTTGTAAAAATCTTGCCTTTTAACCCACTCTATAAATTCTCCGATTTGTTTAGATGAATGAGCATATACATTTTCATATTGATTATAGTACTTTTCTTCTGCACTATCTTCCAAATATCCATCGGTAAAATGAGTATTTACAGTTTCAATTATTAAATTAAATGGTTTATCGTCAGCAGCCAATTTCTTAACTTCTTCTTTTGACCATTTAAATAATTTACTATCCTCGAAGCCCCACCATACCTTATCTTCTTCTCTCATATATCCGTTTGCAACAGCATAATCGAAGTCAAATATTTTATAGTTTCCATGATTTTTATAATACTGTTTTTTTCCACCGAATTCTGCAGTAGATCCCATTATTATCTCTAAATTATATCCTTCTTTTTCAAGAATATCCCCTAATGAATAAGCTCCATTTAAAAAATTTTCGGATTTGTATTCATTATTTGCATAGCCTTTTATTGGAACTCCAGCAGTTGAACCTGTCATACCTGCAATAGTCCATGTTGTTCCTTCCACCTGATGAAATCCGCCTATTTTATTTGAATTGGAAAAATTTAAATTATCCATTGCTATTTGTTCCAGTTCTGGCATAAGACTATATTCCCAGCCACCACCTAAATTTTTGTTAAGTAGGGAATTTTCCAATGACTCAGAATATATTATGATTAAATTCTGTTTTTCCTTTGGAAAGCTTATGTTTACTTCTTTAGGATCAACATAATTTTCCTCAATTATTGATGATTCTTGAAAAACAGCCTTAACGTAATCATTTCCACCAAGTAAAGAATATGACAAAATAAATGAAGTCATTAATAAAACTACTGAGTATTTCAAATTAATTTTATATAATTTATTTTCCGACACCCTGTTTCGTTTTTTTAATATGAATATAGGTAGACTAAGAATTACTAGTAGTAATGAAAAAGGAATTATACAAGCTATAATACCTGTCAAAATAACTGACGGTGAAGTTCCTTTTAATCCATTTCCAATATGGAAAAGTATATTTCTAAGTCCCTGTTCTTTGAAATTTAAAGAAATATATAGAGTAGCAATAATAATTACAGCTGCTATGATCAATAAGATTTTACTTATAATATTTTTCGATTTTTTCATAGCTCCTCCATAAATTTAGTAAAAAATAATGTATTTAGATACTAAATACATTATTTCTACTCCTATTTTTTCAAAGTTACTCCGTCTTTGGCGTCCTCTCCTAATATATAGTCATTATAAAATGTAGAATTCTTCATAAGTTCTTCATTAAAATAATCATAACCATATTTTTCAACTAAAGTATCTTTTCCTGAAAACATATTAATTCCCAAACCTAGTTGTTCGCCTTCAATTTCTACACCTAAACTTGCAAGAATTGTTGGATACATATCAAAGGTTGTAAATTTTCTGTTTTTGTTGTTTTTAGTTTCAGTTCTAGGATTAATTATTGCATTGTAAACTGTTCTATCATAATTTTCATCAATATTGTCACTATAGAATTTGTCCTGCATTCCTAAATGGTCTCCCATTATTACTATAGTTGTATTTTCATAAAAATCTTGTTGTTTTACCCATTCAACAAATTCATTTATTTGTTTAGAAGATTGAGCGTGAACATTTTCATATCTTGTATCAAATTTTTCTTCTCCGCCTTCTTCTAACCATCCGTCAGTATAATGAGTGTTTACTGTTTCTATTACTAAATTAAATGGTTTCTCCTCTGAAGCTAATTTAGTTGCTTCTTCCTTAGACCATTCAAATAATTTACTATCTTCATAACCCCACCATACTTTATCTTCTTCTCTCATATATCCATTATCTACAGCATGGTGGAAATCAAATATGTCATAGTTGCCGTGGTTTTTAAAGAATTGTTCTTTTCCACCAAATTCAGCCTTTGACCCCATCATAACCCTTAAATTATAACCTTCGTCCCTTAAGACATCCCCTAGACTATAAGCTCCATCTAGGAAATTTTCAGACTTATACTCATTATTAACAAATCCTTTTAAAGGTATACCTGAAGTCGAAGCTGTTATTCCTGCAATACTCCAAGTTGTTCCTTCCACTTGATGGAAACCACCTATTTTATCTGTATTTGAGAAGTTGGTATTCTCTAAAGCAATTTGTTCTAATTCCGGCATTATGGAATAATCCCAGCCACCGCCTATATTTTTATTTAATATTGAGTTTTCAATAGACTCTGCATAAATAAGAATAAGATTTTGTTTTTTTTCTGGGAAATTCATCTTAACATTTTTCGGGTCAACATAATTCTCTTCAATTATTGGCGATTCTTGAAATACCGCTTTAACATAATCAGCTCCACCAAGTAAGTTGTAAAACATTGTTGAAGCTATACACATAATTCCAACAGAATAAAACATCTTTATTCTTCCAACTTTTTTAGCCGAATAATTTTTCTTTCTTTTAAGTAAAAACATCGGCAATAACAATACTGCCAACATAATAGTAAATGGTATTATACAAGCTCCCAAAACTGAAAGTACCACATCTGGAGATGTACCACCCATGCCACTTTTTAGGTGGTATACTATATCTTTTATACCTTTGTTTCTAAATGTAGTAGACATATATACCGCAGTCATAATTAATATTGTAGAAATAATAATTATAATAGTACTTAGCACGCTACTAAATGCTCTTGAATTTTTTTTATTTCCTTTTATTATTTTATTCATTTAACACTCCAAAATAATCTTATATACAATTTTCCTTAACAAAAATACATTATCTAATATTATTAGAATAAAATCAATATTTTAGTTATTCTTTTTTATATTCCTTTTATAATACATATAACCTAAAAGTATATATACAGAAATCAATAGTATATATACAATTATTTTAAAGTTAGACAAATCTGCTAAATTTAATACTAAAGTACTAAATGTTTTAATTATTACTAAGGATAAAACCAGGTAAAAAATTATATTAACTAATAAATTTCTATTCATTTATACCAACCTTAATAATATTCTCATAAATTTTCAAATCTTCTTCCCTATATAAATTAAATATAACCTTCTTTACATACTTTGAAGATGATAAAAAATTGTCTACAGTAGCAATTGCAATTTTAGCCGCTAATTCCTTAGGAAAATTAAATACTCCTGTAGAAATAGAACAAAATACAATGGACTCTAACTTATTTTCCTCTGCTAGTTTTAATGATTCATAATAAGAAGATTTTAATAAGGCCATATCTTCTTCTTTAACACTACTATATATAATAGGTCCTACAGTATGAATAATGAATTTACTAGGTAGATTATATCCCTTGGTAATTTTAGCTTTACCTGTTGGTTCATCATACCCCTGTTTTTTCATTATTTCATAACATTCATTTCTAAGCTGAACCCCTGCAAAAGTATGTATAGCATTGTCTATACAGTAATGTAATGGTAGTCTACAACCTAACATTTTTTTGTTTGCTGCATTTACAATACAATCAGCCTTTATTGTTACAATATCGCCTTTCCATAAATATATAGAGTCGCAATTTGTAACAGAACAGACTCCTTCAGAACCTACAGGCTTTAAATCATTTACATCTGTTATACCCATGGCTTTAATTTCATTTTTTAAAAATTCATCTTGAACTTCTAAAAATTCTTGAGAAATTTCACCAGGTTCCCTAACATTCATTAAGGCCCTTAATAGTTTCTTAGGATTCTTTTCGTAATCTACTATATTATCTTTATTGAATTTTGGGTTTTCTTTTAATAAAGTATCTATCATAAATTTTAATTTATCCATATTCCACCTATAAATAGATATACTAATATTTTAACATTAATTCTTAACATTAATCTTACAATATTATTACAAATCTATTAAATCCTATATATTTTATCATATTATCACTATAATTTCTTGATATTCATAAATTATGTAAAATTCTTATTACAATAACTTAATATAAATTTTATTTTTAAGCTCTTTGCATAATATTATATATAAAAAAGCTTAAAATAATCTTATATCATCTCATAAAAAAACCTACTAACAATATTGATAGTAGGTTAAAAATTTATTTTTTTAATTAAAATTTTATTTAGTTACTAATTTTACTTCAACCGGAATATCTTTCTCAACTGTTTCGCCATTTAATAATTTAATAGCAATTTCTATAGCTTTTTTTCCCATTAATTCAGGTTGTTGTTCTACTGTTGCCAATAAATCTCCACTTTCAACTGCTGTTTTTGCATCATCAGTAGCATCAAATCCAACTACCTTAATATCTTTACCTGAAGATTTTATAGCCTCAATAGCACCTAAAGCCATTTCATCATTATGTGCAAATACACCTGTAATATCAGGATTGGACTGTAGTATATTTTCCATTACAGATAATCCTTCTGCTCTATTAAAATTGGCTGTTTGCTTAGATACAACTTCTAAACTTTTATCAGCGATTTCATGGAAGCCTTCTCCTCTATCTATTGTTGCAGATGCACCTGGAACACCTTCCAGCTCTGCAACTTTAGCAGACTCTCCTATTTCTTCTAGTAAGTATTCAGTAGCCATTTTCGCTCCTGCTACATTATCTGAAGCTATTGTAGATTCAATATCTACTCCATTAACCATTCTATCAACTGCTATTACTTTAATTCCAGCATCTTTTGCTTGTTGAACAGCTGGTGCTACTGCATCAGAATCAACAGGGTTTACAATTAAAACAGAAACTTTTTTGGATATTAAATCTTCAATGTCACTTGCTTGTTTTGCAGAGTCATCACCTGCGTCAACTACTATTAATTCTTTTTCAGCATCTTTTGCTGCTGCTTTTGCTCCATCTGCTAATGTAACAAAAAATGGATTATTCAATGTTGAAACAGATAATCCTATAGTTCCTGTACCTTCAGAAACAGCATTTGTTCCATCTGCCTCTTCTTTTTTCTCACCATCAACAGAACATCCTGCCAGCACTCCTAAAACTAATACCATAATTAATGATAACGACAATAGTTTTGTTTTTTTCATCTTTTCTCCTCCTAAATAAAAATAATATGTTTATCTTTTTCTATCTGAAAGTACTGCTATCAAAATTACCAATCCTTTTACAACACTTTGATAATATGATGAGACTTCCAGAATATTAAGACCATTATTTAAAACAGCTATAATCAAAATACCTATTAATGTACCAGAAATCCTTCCTCTACCACCATTCATACTTGTACCACCAAGAACTACTGAAGCTATTGCATCTAACTCATAACCTTCTCCTAATGTAGTTTGGGCTGAACCTAGTCGTGATAAAAGAATTATTCCGGCTATAGACGCCATTAAACCGGATAAAGCATATACTACCATTTTTACTTTATCTGTCTTTACTCCTACTAATCTTGCACAATCCTCATTACTTCCTGTTGCATAAATTTTTCTTCCAAATGTAGTTTTATTTAACATGAAAAAATATAAAACAAAAATTACTAAAAACAATATTACAGGAAAGGGTATTCCAAAAATTGATCCTCTTCCTATAAATTTCAATAAAAAGCTGTCGCCTAAATTAGAAATTGGTTTACCATCCATATATATATATGTTAGCCCTCTATATACTGTCATAGTTACCAGCGTTGCTATAAATGGTTGTAGTCTACCCTTTGTAACTAATATACCGCTTACTAATCCAAGTAAAACTCCTAATATTAGCGTAATAATAAAAGCAAGTCCTACCGGAACTCCTCCGACTATTAGCCCTGCACATATAGCAGTACTAAGACTTAATACTGAACCAACTGATAAATCTATACTTCCTGTTAATATTACACAGGTCATTCCAAATGCTATAAATCCATTTATTGTAGATTGTCTTACTAATGATATTAGATTATTAAAACTTCTAAATTCTTTGCTTACTAAACTAATTAAAACAACCAACAGTATTAGTGCAATTAATGAACCATAGTCCTGCAAAAAATGTACCTTGTTTTTTTTCTTTTCCATTATAAAACTCCTCCTGTAGCTAATGTCATAATCTTTTCTTGATCCGCTTCTTCTATGTCTAGTATTCCCTTCACTTCTCCTTCCCTTACTACCATAACCCTATCACTCATTCCTAAGATTTCCGGTAATTCGGAAGAAACCATTATTATTCCAACACCATCATTTGCAAGATCATTTATAATATTGTATATATCTTGTTTAGCCCCAATATCTACACCTCTAGTAGGCTCATCTAAAATTAAAATTCTAGGATTTGTAGCAACCCATTTAGATAAAACAACTTTTTGTTGATTTCCTCCACTAAGTTTTTCACATATATGGTTAATACCTGTACTTTTAATTTTAAACTTTTCAATTGAGTCTTTAGCTAATTTATTAATTTTATTTTTTGATAAAATTGCGTTTTTGGAGATATCCTTTAAATTTGCAATAGTAATGTTTTCCTCTATGGTTTTTTCTAACATTAGCCCTTCTACTTTTCTATCTTCCGTTACATAGGCTATACCATTCTCGATTGCTTTATTAGGATTTTTTATATGTATTCTCTTTCCTTCTACATAAATTTCTCCTCCATCTATTTCATTATCTCCAAATATACAAGACATTATTTCAGTTCTACCTGCTCCCATAAGTCCCGAAACACCTAGTACTTCTCCCTGTCTTAATTTAAAGCTAACGTTGGAAAATTCTCCAATTTTATTTAAATCCTTTATTTCTAAAATAACCTCTCCAAGTTCATGTTGTCTTTTTGGAAATCTATCTCCTAATTCTCTACCTATCATCATCTTGACAATTCTATTCATGTCTGTGTCTTCAACGGTAGAAGTACCAATATATTCCCCGTCCCTTAAAACTGTAATTCTATCACACACTTCAAAAATTTCTTCCATTCTGTGGGATATATAAACTATTGATACACCCTTAGATTTTAAATTTTTTATAACATCAAAAAGAATTGCTGTTTCAGATTGTGTTAATGCTGCTGTAGGTTCATCCATAATAATCGTTTTTGCATCTACCATTAAAGCTTTACAAATCTCTACCATTTGTTGTTGTCCTACAGACAAATCCGACATAATTGATTTTGGATTAATATTTACTCCTAAAGATTCTAAAGCTTCTTTTGCTTTAATATACATAGCATTTTTATCTAGAATCCCAAAACCCTTTTTTATTTCTTTTGTTATAAATAAATTATCCATAACAGTGAGATCAAAAAGCGAATTTAATTCTTGGTAAATAAAAACTATTCCATCTTTTTCAGCCTCTTGAGGATTTTTATAGTTTACTAATTTATCATCAACATATATCTCGCCGGAATCCTTAGTATAAACTCCTGTAAGTATTTTCATTAAAGTTGATTTTCCTGCCCCATTTTCTCCCATTAAAGCATGTACTTCTCCATCTAGTAACTCAAACTCAGTATTTTTTAATACTTTATTATCGCCAAAGGATTTATTTATTCCCTTCATTACAATATGCATAAATTCCCTCCTAAAAAATACATCCTGAAACAAGTATTATATTAGCAAAAGGTGTATTTTCCCCTGTCCTTATAATAGCCTTGCTCTTATTTGTTACTTTTTTAAATTTTTCATGCTCAATAAATTCAATTTCAATATTTTTATCTATTAATTTCTTAATCTCTTTTAGAATAATCTCATTATCATTTATTATTTCTTTAGCTAATATAATTTTTTCAACTTTCATATCTTTTAAAATTTCTTTTAGAGTTTCTATGAAACTAGGTACTCCAAACTTTAGTGAGATATCTATCTTTTCAACTCCATCAGGTATTGGAAGTCCACAATCTGAAATAGTGATCATATCCGTATGACCTAAATCTGAAAGTACTTTAGAAATTTCGCTATTTAATATTCCATTTTTCTTCATTTATTTCTCCTTTGTTTCCAAGACTTCACTTAAAGTAGGCATACCTGTTTGAGCACCAAATTTTTCTGTTGATAAACTAGCAGCTATATTTGCAAAACTTAAAGCCTCTTCCATATCATAACCTTGAGAAATTCTCACAGCGAAAGCTCCATTGAAAGTATCTCCTGCACCTGTAGTGTCTACAACTTTTGCTTTTCTTGCCGGAAGATTTATTATTTCTAGCTTTTCATTTGCAAAAATCGCTCCTTTACTTCCTAAGGTTATAATTAATTTATTTGGGTGCATTCTTAACATCTCATCTATAGAAACATTTTCTCCAAATATTAACTTTGCCTCATGTTCATTTGGAGTTAAATATGTAACCTTATCTAATAATTCCTTTTCTACTTTAAAAGCCGGAGCTGGATTTAACAAAACATCTATATTATTCTTATAACATAAATCTATAACATATTTTATAGTTTCCATTGGTATTTCATTTTGCAAAACAACTAAATCACTTTTTAATATTTCTGACTCTTTTTTTTCAACATAATCTTTACTAACATAATTATTAGCTCCAGGTATTACAACTATTGTATTATCATTTTCAGCAATAGTAATAATTGCCATTCCTGAATTTTCATTTTTAACTATTTCTATATTATTAGTATTAATATTTTCATTCTTTAAATTTTTTAATAATATTTCACCATATGTATCATCTCCAACGCATCCATAGAAATCCACATCTGCACCTAGTCTTGCCATACTAACTGCTTGATTTGCACCTTTCCCTCCTGGAATATACTTAATATCGCTACCTTTTACAGTTTCTCCCTTTAATGGAATTCGTTCAGCTACAATATCCATATCAATATTTATACTTCCTACTACTGAAATTTTCATATATCCTCCTTCAAAAAAGTTGTTTGTCTTTGAATTAATTTCACATCAAAAATATGACTTTCTCCTGTTGAGTTATTCTTTTTAAAATCAACTATACTATTTACAGCCTTTCTTCCCATTTTTTCCATAGGCTGTTCTATAGTTGTTATTTCCGGAGTAAAAACACTTGCAAAGCTTATATTATCAAACCCTATAATCATTATTTCCTCTGGTACATCTATGCCTTTGTTATCCAATACCTTATAAGCTGCAATTGCAACAATATCATTTGAAGCAACTATTCCGTCAACTTCAGGGTATTTTTCCAAAAGTTCTTTTGTAGATTTAATACCTGACTCATAATCATAGTCACAGTCAATGGTCTTTATATCCAAATTCATCTCTTGGCAAATATCTACATATCCCTTGTACCTAAGTCTTGCACTTGAAAATTCCATAGGTCCTTTCATATTTACAATGTTCTTACATCCACACTCTACTAGATGTTTAGTAGCAAGTTTCGCTCCTTTATAATGATCGCAAACTATTTGAGTTAAATCGTTATCATCATTTAAACTCCTATCAATTATTACAACAGGAATAGATATATTTTTTATTTCATTTTTAATATTTTCATTACTTGTTAATAAAATTATTCCATCTGCATTCATACTAATGAGCATATCCAGATTTTCCTTCTCTTTTTTTGGATTATTATCTGAATAGGAAATAAGTATCTTATAATTTTGTTTGTAGGCCTCATCTTCAATATATTTTATTATTTCCGTAAAAAATGGATTATTTGTATTTGGTAAAATTAAACCT
Source organism: Miniphocaeibacter halophilus (assembly GCF_016458825.1). Classification (NCBI taxonomy): domain Bacteria; kingdom Bacillati; phylum Bacillota; class Tissierellia; order Tissierellales; family Peptoniphilaceae; genus Miniphocaeibacter; species Miniphocaeibacter halophilus. Next base: position 1,428,503 of record NZ_CP066744.1, on the reverse strand, counting down.
ATAATACTTGAAGACTTTTTAAATAAAGACCTTGCTACTTGATTTGGTTTGAAATCGGTTTCTTCAATTACCTTTAAAACCCTTTTTTTCTTTTCTTCATCAACATTTGCCGTATTATTAATTACTCTTGATACCGTTGATGGAGAAACACCTGCTAATTTTGCAACTTCTCTTATACTTATCATTTATTTCATTCCTTTTGAAACCCGTTTCTTGATTCTATATTACTGTATTAAAATTCCTTTGTCAACATAAAAAACTTTTTCTAAATAGAACGGTTCTATAATTTATGGTGTTGGTGAAGAAAAATGAAAATCTTCTCCAGCACCATTTTTTTATAAAAAAAGAGACATAACAACCATTTTTCCGATACAATAAATTCACTACAAAATACCAATCGGAGGTCATTATGTCTACAAGTAATTATATCTTAGATTTCTTAGGAATAAAAGATAAGAATATTAAATTTATTAAATTCAGCAATAACATGAGAAAGAACAATGTAACATATAAAGTTATAGACGCTAAACTTTCTTATACTCCTAATGTTTGTCCAATTTGTGGAAATATGGACAAGAATGCAATTATTAAGCACGGAAATAAAATATCAAATATTAAACTTCTTCCACTAAATGGAGATCCTACTATTTTAAAATTAAGAAAACAAAGATTTTTTTGTAAAGAATGTTCTCATACTTTTACAGCAAAAACCAATATTGTAGAGAAAAATTGTTTTATTTCAAATAGGGTAAAATTACATATAACTGAAAATCTAACTATGAAAATAAGTCAAAAGGATATTGCTAGGTTAAATTACGTATCTTCTAATACTGTTAGTCGTTCTTTAGAGGCTAATTATAAGGCTTTTAGAGTTAACAAGTCATATCTGCCTGAAACTTTGTGTTTTGATGAATTCAAATCCACTAAAGATGCTAAGGGCAGTATGAGCTTTATCTTTTGTAATGGTGATAGGAAGAATTTTAATATTATAGATATTGTTGAAAATCGTACTCTCCCTTATTTAACTAAATATTTTAGAAAGTTTACCTATAAAGCAAGAGCAAATGTGAAATATATTTGTATAGATATATATAAACCTTATATGTCATTAATTAAGGATGTTTTTCCTAATGCTCAAATAGTTTTAGATAAGTTTCATATTGTAAATCTTATTGGCAGGGCTTTGTTAAAAACAAGGATTGAAATAATGAAAAACTTTAGTACTTCCTCTATTGAATATAAAAGACTAAAAAGATATTGGAAGCTAATTCAAAAGGATTCTTCTAAACTTGATATAATCCACTTTAGTAAATGGACACATTTTAATAAGTGGAAAAGCACATCTGATGTAGTAAATGAAACTATAGCCGTTGATGATAATTTAAAGAAAACATATGAGGTTTATCAAATTCTTTTATCTGATATTAGATGTGAAAATTCTAAAAGATTAAGGGAACATTTAACTTTATTTAAGGATACAGTAAGTGAACAAATGGAAGTAGCTATAAACACCTTGTTAAAATATTTTGAATATGTGAAAAACACTTTAAGTACGAACATTACAAATGGACCCTTGGAAGGTACTAATAATCTTATTAAAAGTATAAAAAGAATAGTTTTTGGATATAGGTCATTTTATAATTTTAGAAATAGAGTTTTTATAATTAAAAATTTAATGAAGCCAATAAAGAATTATCAGGCAGCTATATAGCTGCCTGATATAAAAGTAGTTTGTTATTTTATTGTATACCAACACCATTTGACAAAGAACCAAAAAAGAAAACACCTTATAAAGTTAACTAAATCAATACTTTAAGGTGTTTTTTATTGGCGTACCATAGAGGATTCGAACCCCTGACCTTCTGGTCCGTAGCCAGACGCTCTATCCAGCTGAGCTAATGGTACATATAAGTAAAACACAGAACTATACTCTGTGTTTTATTGTTGGAGCGGAAGACGAGATTCGAACTCGCGACCCTCGCCTTGGCAAGGCGATGCTCTACCACTGAGCCACTTCCGCATATAATTCTATTTTTAATTTCTAATAAAAATTGGTGGAGGAGAGTGGATTCGAACCACTGAAAGCGTAGCTAACGGATTTACAGTCCGTCCCCTTTGGCCAACTCGGGAACTCCTCCAAATAAAAAAATGGAGCTGATGAGAGGACTTGAACCCCCAACCTACTGATTACAAGTCAGTTGCTCTACCAATTGAGCTACATCAGCAAATGGCGACCTGGATCGGGCTCGAACCGACGACCTCCAGCGTGACAGGCTGGCATTCTAACCAACTGAACTACCAGGCCATATATGGTGGGCGGTACAGGGCTCGAACCTGTGACCCCCTGCTTGTAAGGCAGATGCTCTCCCAGCTGAGCTAACCGCCCATATATGGTGACCCTACCGGGATTCGAACCCGGGATACCGCCGTGAAAGGGCGATGTCTTAACCGCTTGACCATAGGGCCTTAGTGGTAGCGGAGGACGGACTTGAACCGCCGACACTGCGGGTATGAACCGCATGCTCTAGCCAACTGAGCTACTCCGCCACATAAGTATAAATATTAAATTGGTTGCGGGAGCAGGATTTGAACCTACGACCTCCGGGTTATGAGCCCGACGAGCTACCAAACTGCTCCATCCCGCGATATAATAACTAATATAATAGTTATAATTGTTGCTTTTTGCCAAATACTTCTTTTCTTTTAGATAACATGGTGCCGGAGATCGGAATCGAACCGATACGATCTGTTAAGGATCGCAGGATTTTAAGTCCTGTGCGTCTGCCAGTTCCGCCACTCCGGCTTATTTGGCTCCCAGGGTGGGACTCGAACCCACAACCTACCGGTTAACAGCCGGGTGCTCCACCATTGAGCTACCTAGGAATATTGTTGGGCAAATACCTACTCTCCCATGACGTTTCCATCATAGTACCATCGGCGCTAAAAGGCTTAACTTCTGTGTTCGAGATGGGTACAGGTGTATCCCTTCCGCTATCTTCACCCTATATTAACTTTTTCTATTGTAACATTGTTTCTCCTAACTGTCTATAGACTTCTATTAGGTCATTAGCAGGCTCCGTTTACCAAAACAAGTTTTGGACTTCGCTGCATCTGACCTACTACGAAATCATAGATTTCTGTTAGGTATTAGCAGTCGCATTCTTCCAATCACTTACGTTCTTGGGAATGCTTTGCATGAGTCGTACTTCAATTTGCTTCACAAACTGGGTTACGGCTTCAAAAAATAGTAATAAATATTCCTGGTCAAGCTTTCGATATATTAGTATCAGTTAGCTAAAAACATTACTGCTCTTACACCTCTGACCTATCAACCACATTTTCTTCATGGTATCTCTCTTCATCTCTGAAAAAGAAATCTCATCTTGAGGGGGGCTTCGTGCTTAGATGCCTTCAGCACTTATCCCGACCAGACTTAGCTACTCAGCTGTGCTCCTGGCGGAACAACTGATACACCAGCGGTCTGTCCATCCCGGTCCTCTCGTACTAGGGACAGCTCCTCTCAAATTTCTTACGCCCACGGCGGATAGGGACCGAACTGTCTCACGACGTTCTGAACCCAGCTCGCGTGCCTCTTTAATGGGCGAACAGCCCAACCCTTGGGACCTTCTCCAGCCCCAGGATGAGACGAGCCGACATCGAGGTGCCAAACCTCCCCGTCGATGTGAACTCTTGGGGGAGATAAGCCTGTTATCCCCGGGGTAGCTTTTATCCGTTGAGCGATGGCCCTTCCACTCGGTACCACCGGATCACTAAGTCCTAGTTTCCTATCTGCTCCACTTGTTGGTGTCACAGTTAAGCTCCCTTTTGCCTTTGCACTCTATGAATGATTTCCAACCATTCTGAGGGAACCTTTGAACGCCTCCGTTACTCTTTAGGAGGCGACCGCCCCAGTCAAACTGCCCAACTGACAGTGTCCCTGTACCTGTTTCAAGGTACCAGGTTAGAACTTTAGCATTAAAAGGGTGGTATCCCACTTGGGACTCTACTAAGACTGGCGCCCTAGTTTCTTAGTCTCCCACCTATTCTGTACATTTAATACCAAAATCCAATGTCAGCCTGCAGTAAAGCTCCACGGGGTCTTTCCGTCCTGCCGTGGGTAACTCGCATCTTCACGAGTACTACAATTTCACCGGATCCTTTGTTGAGACAGTGCCCAAATCGTTACACCTTTCGTGCGGGTCGGAACTTACCCGACAAGGAATTTCGCTACCTTAGGACCGTTATAGTTACGGCCGCCGTTTACTGGGGCTTAAGTTCTATGCTTTGGGTTACCCCTAACATTTCCCCTTAACCTTCCAGCACCGGGCAGGTGTCAGCACCTATACTTCATCTTTCGATTTAGCAGATACTTGTGTTTTTGGTAAACAGTCGCTTGGGCCTATTCTCTGCGACCATGCTTCGCTTTTTGTGTTTAACATATACGTCTCATGGTACCCCTTCTCCCGAAGTTACGGGGTCATTTTGCCGAGTTCCTTAACAAAGGTTCTTCCGCGCGTCTTAGGATTCTCTCCTCGCCTACCTGTGTTGGTTTGCGGTACGGGTATCTCTTCGCTCGATAGTGCCTTTTCTTGGCAGCGTGGAATCTACTTCTTCACTACTTGTTTTTCGCTCCCCATCGTATCTCAGTGTTATGTAAGAGCGGATTTTCCTACTCCTACCACCTACTTACTTGGACGCACTCTTCCTTCCGTGCGCTAAGTATATCCTTCTGCGTCAACACTTCTCTCAATCGCTTGAGATAGTACAGGAATTTCTACCTGTTATCCATCGCTTACGCCTTTCGGCCTGGGCTTAGGCCCCGACTTACCCTGGGTGGACGAGCCTTCCCCAGGAACCCTTAGGCTTTCGACGGGTGAGATTCTCACTCACCTTTTCGCTACTCATGCCAGCATTCTCACTTGTGTAATGTCCACAAAACCTTACAGTTTTGCTTCTTCCTTTACACAACGCTCCTCTACCAACGATTACTCGTTCCACAGCTTCGGTATTAGATTTTAGCCCCGGTAATCTTCGGCGCATCACCACTTGACCAGTGAGCTATTACGCACTCTTTAAATGTGTGGCTGCTTCTAAGCCAACATCCTGGTTGTCTAAGTAGTGTTACATCCTTTTCCACTTAATCTATATTTTGGGACCTTAGCTGGTGGTCTGGGCTCTTTCCCTTTCGACTATGAAGCTTATCCCACATAGTCTGACTCCTAACGCTAATTTAGAGGTATTCGGAGTTTGATAAGTTTCGGTAACATTATATGCCCCTAGACTAATCAGTGCTCTACCCCCTCCAATTACTACGTTAAGGCTAGCCCGAAAGCTATTTCGAGGAGAACCAGCTATCTCCAGGTTCGATTGGCTTTTCACCCCTATCCACACGTCATCCGATATGTTTTAAACCATACCCGGTTCGAGCCTCCATTCAATTTTACTTGAACTTCACTCTGCACATGGATAGATCACCTGGTTTCGGGTCTACAATATGCAACTTTGGCCCTATTCAGACTCGGTTTCCCTACGACTTCTCGTCTTAAACGATTAATCTTGCTACATATCATAACTCGCTGGCCCGTTCTACAAAAAGTACGATATTACATCTTATTGATGCTCTATCTGCTTGTAGGCATAAGGTTTCAGGTTCTTTTTCACTCCCCTCCCGGGGTTCTTTTCACCTTTCCCTCACGGTACTATTCGCTATCGGTCACTAGGTAGTATTTAGCCTTGGGAGGTGGTCCTCCCATATTCCCACAAAATTTCTCGTGCTTCGTGGTACTCTTTCTAAGAGCAACTTCTTGAATTTTTGAATACGAGGCTTTCACTCTCTACGGCTTACCTTCCCAGGCAATTCTTCTAATTCTTGTTGTTGTATTCTCTTATGTCGGGCTCTTCCCTCTTCGCTCGCCGCTACTACGGGAATCGAGTTTTCTTTCTTTTCCTCAGGTTACTTAGATGTTTCAGTTCACCTGGTTTCCTTCCATATCTTAATTGGTTGGGATATGGATACTTAGAGTTTGTCTAAGTGGGTTTCCCCATTCGGATACCGACGGATCGTTGGATATTTGCTCCTAACCGTCGCTTTCGCTGCTTGTCGCGTCCTTCTTCGGCTCCTAGTGCCAAGGCATTCACCTTATGCCCTTAGTCGCTTGACCAGAAATATTTATTACTATTTTATTTTCAATGTTCTATTTTTCTATAACCTTACGGTTATTGGTGGAGATGAGGAGATTCGAACTCCTGGCCTCCTGCTTGCAAGGCAGGCGCTCTCCCAACTGAGCTACACCCCCATGTTATTTGTCTTTAATTTAAAAAAACCCTCGACAAAAGTGTAAAAAACTATTAGTCCTATTCAAATCTATGATTTGTTAAGGCTTAATGCAGTACTTTATTTCCTTATTGTACTCTAACTACTGCACTGTACTCCTTAGAAAGGAGGTGATCCAGCCGCACCTTCCGATACGGCTACCTTGTTACGACTTCACCCCAGTCATTAATCCTACCTTCGACGTCTGCCTCCTTGCGGTTAGCTCGACGGCTTCGGGTATTACTAACTTCCGTGGTGTGACGGGCGGTGTGTACAAGACCCGGGAACGCATTCACCGCAACATGCTGATTTGCGATTACTAGCAACTCCGGCTTCATGTAGGCGAGTTGCAGCCTACAATCCGAACTGGGGCCGGCTTTCTGAGATTCGCTTCGCCTCACGACTTCGCTTCCCTCTGTACCGGCCATTGTAGCACGTGTGTAGCCCAGGACATAAAGGGCATGATGATTTGACGTCATCCCCACCTTCCTCCGGTTTGTCACCGGCAGTCTATCTAGAGTCCCCAACTTTACTTGCTGGTAACTAGATATAGGGGTTGCGCTCGTTGCGGGACTTAACCCAACATCTCACGACACGAGCTGACGACAACCATGCACCACCTGTATATGCGTCTCCGAAGAGAACCCACTATCTCTAGTGCTAGCGCATATATGTCAAGCCCTGGTAAGGTTCTTCGCGTTGCATCGAATTAAACCACATGCTCCGCTGCTTGTGCGGGTCCCCGTCAATTCCTTTGAGTTTCAGTGTTGCCACCGTACTCCCCAGGCGGAATGCTTAATGTGTTAACTTCGGCACCGAGGTTTGACCCCCAACACCTAGCATTCATCGTTTACGGCGTGGACTACCAGGGTATCTAATCCTGTTTGCTCCCCACGCTTTCGTACCTCAGCGTCAGTTTGTGTCCAGAAAGTCGCCTTCGCAACTGGTATTCCTCCTAATATCTACGCATTTCACCGCTACACTAGGAATTCCACTTTCCTCTCCACTACTCAAGTTTAACAGTTTCAAATGCTTTATGGGGTTGAGCCCCACGCTTTAACATCTGACTTGCTATACCGCCTACGTACCCTTTACGCCCAATAATTCCGGACAACGCTCGCACCATACGTATTACCGCGGCTGCTGGCACGTATTTAGCCGGTGCTTCCTCCTTGGTTACCGTCATTATCTTCTCCAAGGACAGAGCTTTACGATTCGAAAACCTTCGTCGCTCACGCGGCGTCGCTGCATCAGGGTTTCCCCCATTGTGCAATATTCCCCACTGCTGCCTCCCGTAGGAGTTTGGACCGTGTCTCAGTTCCAATGTGACCGTTCACTCTCTCAAGCCGGTTACTGATCGTTGCCTTGGTAGGCTTTTATCCTACCAACTAGCTAATCAGACGCGAGCCCATCTTACACCGATAAATCTTTAACCTCTTTGGCACTCGCCAATGGGGTCTCATATGGTATTAATCCCGGTTTCCCGAGGCTATCCCTTTGTGTAAGGCAGGTTGCTCACGCGTTACTCACCCGTTCGCCACTTTCCTCTTATTTGTTTCTACCGAAGTTTCCACTGATAAGATTCTCGTTCGACTTGCATGTGTTAAGCACGCCGCCAGCGTTCGTCCTGAGCCAGGATCAAACTCTCAATTAAATGTTTGATTCAGCTCTTGCTGACTTCTTCTTAATTTTACACCGAAAATTATTGTTTTGGTTGTACTTTTTCTCAAAGTTTTTTACACTTTTCTTTTGTCTAGGTTCTTGCTGCACTCTCGTGACAACTTTTTAAGTATACCATAGGGTATTTCTTTTTGTCAACACCTTTTATTTTTTTGTTTCCAATTAAAAAGGCACTTCAGTTGAGTGCCTATTTATATTATCAATTATTTTTAATATTGTCAAATCTTTTTTACTTGTTTTTTACATTCTTTTAATATTTTTATTATGATTTGTAAACTACTACCGGTGTATTATTTTTTACTTCTTCATATATGGTTTTAACTTTTTCATAAGGTATGTTAATACAGCCTCTGGAACCTACTGTTTTATATAAGTTTCCACCAAAGCTTGATTGCCATGAAGCATCATGCATACCTACACCTGTCCAATCAATTGGTAGCCAGAAGGATACAGGACTACTATAATCCTCTCCTGATAGTGTTCTGTTTGTTTCCCTAGACCATACTTTAAATAAACCTACTGGTGTTTCCCGTCCCAAGTTAGGATTACCGGTTATTATATCTGTTTCTACTATTAACTTACCGTCCTTATAAAACCATAAATATTGTCTGGTCAGATCAATTTCAATATAAGTGTTTCCTAATCCATCTTCTGCTCTATTCAATCCTTCTAATTTATATTCAGGTTCTATTGTTCCACTTTTTCCTGTTTCTAATTGTTTTGTTAATAGTTCTAGTGTCTTATCAACATCCGTTTGCCATCCGTATATTCCACCTGGTACTTCTATTTCCCCTGCACCGGTTGAAGAAAAAGTAATTCCTTTTTGAAAAGTATCGTGTTTTTTAGCTAATTCAGCAATGTATGTTCTAGCTTTTTCTTTGTTTAGTACATACTCTCCTTCAGCGTTGTTGTCATATAAGGCTATTAGGGAATCTCCAGATAATTCTTCTTTTTTATCTCCAAAGTTAAATGTAATTTTTACACTAAATAAGTTTTGTTTTAATTCTAATTCTTCTTTTAGTTTTTTATCATCTGCACGTATTTCCGGTACAATGTATTCGTCTTTTAATTCCAGCACTTTTTCTTTGTTTAAAAATGAATTTAATACGGAATTTTTAAATTTTTCCATATTTAGTTCATCCCCTTCTTGTTCTGGAACTATTTCATATTTATCTCCTACTAATTTTACTTTTGCATTTTCCATCTTTCTTATATCTTTATTTAAGTCAGAATTTTTTAATATTTCTTCTAATTTTGCCTCATCCCATTGTGGATTATACTCTATTGTATAATCAAATTTCTTAAATATGGATACTGGCCAAGTAAACGCATTTTGTTTAATTTCTACATCATTGTCTATAGCTATTTCATAGTTTATATCTTCGGCCTTTATTGAATCTTTTTTATTGTTTTTGCCTTTGATTTCTAATTCATAGTCTGTATAGTCTGTACTAATTAATTCTTTTTTCTTGTCAAATCCTCTTTTTTCTCCATTTATATATGTTTTTGGATATGATACGAAACTGAAACATATTACTCCAATTAAATATACTATTAATAAAAGGACTATTCCTATTCCTAATTTTTTCTTCAAATTACCACCTACTCTTTAAGGTATATTATAGCATAAATGCTATTTTTTATATCTACCCACTTTTTTTCTTTTTAATTTTTACAATAAAAAAACTACTTCAATGAAGTAGTCTATTTTACTGATCTTGAGTAGAACTCAACTATCAATGAATCTGTTATTTCAACAGGGATTTCTTCTCTTTCTGGCATTCTATCCAGTTTTGCTTTGAATCCATCCATTTTTGTTATATATGGTAAAGAATAACTGAAATTTGTTTCAAAATTTTCTTTGAACATTTCATTTTTTCTAGATTTTTCTCTTAATTCTAACTCATCACCAACTGAAACTGCAAATGATGGTCTATTTACTTTTTTGCCATTAACTAATATATGACCATGTACTACCATTTGTCTAGCTTGTCTTATTGATGAAGCAAATCCTGCTCTGTATACTAAATTGTCAAGTCTTGTTTCTAACATTTTAACAAGAGCATCACCTGTAGCTTCTTGTGAATTATAAGCTTTTTGGAAATAAATAACAAATTGTTTTTCCATTACGCCATAATAAGCTCTAAGTCTTTGTTTTTCTAATAATTGTCTACCATATTCTGTAAGTTTTTTGTCTTCTCTTCCTAAGCCTTTACCCATTCTTTTTTCAGCTTTAGGATGTCCTGAAACATTTAAACCTAGTCTTCTTGCTTCTTTAAATCTAGGTCCCATCATTTTAGCCATTTAATCATTCTCCTTAAAATTATTTGCCGCGGATAATTTTAAGCCATTAACATTCTATAAATTCTTATATCTTTTGTCAAGTAATTTACAGATAAAAAAGGGATTATTTAATAACCCCTGGTTTAGTCAACTAATTCTAGAATACACATCTCAGCATTATCACCTTGACGTGGTCCTAATTTTAAAATTCGAGTATATCCACCATTTCTGTCTGCATATTTAGGTGCAATTTCCTCAAATAACTTGTTTGCTACTTCATCTTTATATATATAGCCTAAAGCTTGTCTTCTTGAATGCAAGTCTCCTTTTTTACCAAGAGTTATCATTTTTTCTGCTACTCTTCTTGTTTCTTTTGCTCTAGTAACAGTAGTCTCAATTTTTCCATTTTCAAATAAAGACTGTACTTGATTTCTTAAAAGACTGCTTCTATGATCTGTTCTTCTTCCAAGTTTTCTTAAATTAGACATTTTATCCCTCCTTTAAGCTTCTTCTTCGTTTGCAAATAAAAGTCCCATACCATGAATTTTATTTTCAACTTCTTCTAATGACTTTTTACCAAAATTCTTGATTTTGCACATTTCGTCAGTAGTTTTGGATACTATATCTCCTACAGTGTCAATTCCTGCTCTTTTTAAACAGTTGAAACTTCTAAGAGATAAATCTAATTCTTCAATACTAATACTATATAGCTCATCTTTATCAACTGTATCTTCAACTTCCTCTTCTTCTTCTTGGAAACTATAGTTTGGAAGTTCAATAAATAGTTCAAGATAATTAGTTAGAATATCTGCTCCTTTTGATACAGCTTCCTGAGGATTGATTGTACCATTTGTCCACACTTCTAACTCAAGTTTTTCTTTGTTGGACACTTGCTCTATAACTTCAAAGTTAACTTTTGTTACAGGTGTAAATGAAGAATCAATTGCTATAACTCCTATAGCATCTTCTTCTGATTTATTTAAGTCAGAAACTCTATATCCTTTACCATTTTCTATTTCCATAGTCATTTTTATATGAGCATCTTCATTTAAGGATGCTATATAATGATCAGGATTAGCAACTTCTATATTTGTATCTATTTCTATATCCTTAGCAGTGAAAATATGCGGTCCTTTTATATCTATATTTAACTTTACAGGTTCTGCTGAATGGTTTTTAATAGCAATTCCTTTTATATTTAAAATAATTTCAGATACATCTTCCATTACACCTTTAACAGTTGTAAACTCATGTAATACATCTTCAATATGAATTTTAGAAACTGCAGCACCTGGTAATGATGACAACAGTACTCTTCTAAGACTATTACCTAAAGTAATTCCAAATCCTCTGTCTAAAGGAGTAACAACAAATTTCCCGTAATTATTTTCTTCATTTATATCTACTATTTCAATTTTTGCATTTAAGTTTTCTGTCATAGACAATAACCCTCCTATTGAAGTCTATTGTTTAATTGAGGGTAAATACTGTAAGGCAATTCTTTACATACCTCAAATTATATACCTGTTTAACTTTTATATTAAACTCTTCTTCTCTTAGGTGGTCTACAACCGTTATGTGGAACAGGAGTCATATCCTTAATTAAACTAATTTCAAGTCCTGAAGCTTGTAAAGATCTAATTGCAGCTTCTCTTCCTGAACCTGGTCCTTTAACATAAACTTCTACAACTTTTAAACCATGTTCCATAGCTTTTTTAGCTGCTTCTTGTGCTGCTTCTTGTGCTGCAAAAGGAGTAGATTTTCTTGAACCACGGAAACCTAATTGACCTGCTGATGCCCAAGATATTACATTTCCTTGTAAATCACTTAAAGTAACCATTGTGTTATTAAATGAAGATACTATATGAGCTTGGCCCTTTTCTATATTTTTTCTTTCTCTTCTTCTTACACGTGTTTGTTGTTTCTTAGTTGCCAATTAATTCGCCTCCTATCTACTTATTCTTTTGAGCTAATTTTTTAGGACCCTTACGAGTTCTTGCATTGTTCTTTGTGTTTTGTCCTCTTACAGGAAGTCCTCTTTTATGTCTAATTCCTCTATAACAATTAATTTCTTTTAATCTTTTTATATTCATAGCAACCTCTCTACGAAGGTCACCTTCTATTGTATATTTATCTAATTCATTTCTTATTGCCGCTAATTCTGTTTCTGTTAAGTCCTTTACTTTAGTATCAGCACTAACACCTGCAGCATTAAGAATTTCATTTGAAAGTTGTCTACCTACACCGTAAATTGCAGTTAAACCTATTTCAATTCTTTTTTCTCTAGGTAAATCTACCCCAGCAATTCTAGCCACTCTTAATTGTACCTCCTTAACCTTGTTTTTGTTTATGTTTAGGATTGTCGCAAATAACCATTACTTTGCCTTTTCTTTTAATGATCTTGCATTTTTCACACATTCTTTTAACTGATGATCTTACTTTCATGTTAACCTCCTAATTACTTGTTACGCCAAGTTATTCTTCCTTTAGTCAAATCGTAAGGTGATAGTTCCACAATTACCTTATCACCTGGAAGAATTCTAATGTAATTCATCCTTAACTTTCCAGAGATATGAGCTGTTATTTCATGACCATTTTCTAGTCGAACTTTAAATATGGTATTAGGTAAAGCTTCTGTAACTACACCTTCTACTTCTATTATATCCTTCTTGGACATTAGTTAATGAACCTCCTCTTTGTTCTCAAAAGCCTTAAGCATTTTTCGTATCTTACAATCATTAATATCCTTATTTATAGTAAGTACCGTATTAGTTTTTTGCAAATGCTTAATTTTCTTCTTCTTTGGATTTTCTAATTTTCTTCTTTTGCCATCAACTACCAATACATGGGATTCATCCAAAAGGTCCAAAACCAATTGAATTCGTCCTTTGTCTCGACCTTTTATGGATCTAACCACCTGACCTATTACTAACTCTTTGTATTGGTCCATAATTTTCTCCCGGAAGAACTACATATTGTCTAGATGATTTTTTATGATTTCAAAAACCTCATCTACAGGAAGAGTACCATCAACATTGAAAAGTAAATTCAAATCTTCATAGTATCCAATTAAGGGTGCTGTTTGATTCTCATAAACTTCAATTCTATTAAGCACTGTTTCTTCCTTATCATCTTCTCGTTGAATTACTGAATTACTATTACACAAGTCACATATTCCTTCAACCTTTGTAGGTTTGCTGTCTATATGATAAGTTGCTCCACAGTTAGTACATACCCTTCTTCCAGCTAGACGTTTAACTAAAATTTCTTTGTCAACAGCTATATTAATAACCTTGTCTAACTTTATGTTTCTTTCTTCTAATCCTTTTTGCAATTTATTGGCTTGTTCTATGGTTCTTGGAAAACCATCTAATAGAAATCCATTTTTACAATCGTCTTGATCTAATCTATCCCAAACTAGGTCAACAGTTAGTTCATCTGGAACTAATAATCCCTTGTCTAAATAATCCTTTACTTGTTTACCTAATTCAGTTTGTTCCTTTATGTTTTTTCTAAAAATATCCCCAGTAGATATATGAACTATCTTATATTCTTCAACTAACTTAGCTGCTTGAGTTCCTTTACCTGCTCCTGGAGGACCTAGTAGTACTAATCTCATTTATAACTCCTATTTATTTAAGAAACCTTTATAATGTCTCATTGTTAACATAGATTCTATTTGTTTAATAGTCTCTAATATAACCCCTACAACAATAATCAATGAAGTACCTGCAAATAACATATTTAACTTTAAGAAGTAGTTTACTAAAAATGGAGCTGTAGCTATTATAGCTAAAATCACTGCACCAATTAATGTTATTTTACTGGATATTCTTTGTAAGTATTCTCCTGTTGGTTTTCCAGGTCTTATTCCTGGTATAAAACCTCCGTATTGTTGTAAGTTTTTAGCATATTCAACAGTATTAAATTGTACTGCACTATAAAAATATGCAAAAACGATAATTAAAAACAAGTTTACAAGACAATATATAATTAAACCACTTATAGTGTTCATTCCAAATAAATACTCCATCCATTTTGGTGTACTACCACCAAAAAGAGATATTATAAGTTGTGGTAATTGAAGTATAGCATTGGAAAAAATTACTGGCATAACTCCAGACATATTAACCTTTACAGGAATATGTGTAGATTGTCCACCATACATCTTTCTTCCTACTACTCTTTTAGCATATTGAACAGGTATTCTTCTTTCTCCTTGGTTAATTTCAATAACTATTACAAGAATAACTACAGAAATCAATGCTAGTATAGCAACTGCCCACCAAGCAAATTGTCCATATGAAAAACCTGCAAACATCTGTTTAATTTGATTTGGAACACCTGAAATAATACCAAAGAAAATTATAATGGATATACCATTACCTACTCCCTTTTCAGTAATCATTTCACCTAACCAAACCAAGAACATTGTACCGGCAACTAAGGTCAACAACATAATTGCCTTCGATAAAAAGTTACCAGTTGCTACTGCTTGTCCAAACAATACCATTACTATAGCATAAGCTTGAACTAAGGCTAAAACAACACCAATAACTTTAGTATATTTACCCATTTTTCTTTTTCCTTCTTCACCATCTCTTGCCATTTCCTCTAATCTAGGAATAGCAATAGTAAGAAGTTGCATAACTATTGATGCTGTAATATATGGATAAATACTAAGAGCAAATATACTCATACTCTGTAAACTACCGCCTGCAAATGTATTAAGCATTTGTAGTAAGTAGTTGTCTTGTCCTGTCATAACTGCTTCCACTACAGATGAGTCTATAAATGGAACGGGAATTACATTTCCCAATCTATATATAACTAACATTAGAAATGTAAATATTAGTCTTTTTCTTACATCTTCAACTTTCCAAGCATTTTTCAATGTTTGAATCATCTAAATCACCTCAGCCTTTCCTCCAGCCTTGGCTATTTTTTCTTCAGCAGTTTTTGTAAATTTTTGTGCTTTAACTGTTAAATTCTTTTCTATTTCACCATTGCCAAGAATTTTTACACCATCCTTAGCCTTGGATTTTTTTATAATACCTTTTTCTAATAAAAGCTCAGGAGTTACAACTGTACCATCTTCAAATTTATTTAAAGTAGCTACATTAACTTCAGCATATTCTTTAGCAAAAATATTGGTAAATCCTCTTTTAGGTAATCTTCTGAATAAAGGCATTTGGCCCCCTTCAAATCCAGGTCTTACTCCACCGCCTGATCTTGAGTTTTGTCCATCATGTCCTCTTCCAGAAGTATGTCCAAGTCCTGAACCATAACCTCTACCAACTCTTTTCTTAGCTTTAACTCCACCGCCTGTTGCAGGTTTTAAGTCATGTAATTTCATGATACACCTCCTTATTATTTAACTTCTTCTACATCTAACATAAATGCTACTTGATTAATTTTACCTCTGTTTGCAGGTGTATCTTCTATTTCTACAACATCTCCAATTTTCTTTAATCCAAGTGCATCAACATTCTTAATATGTTTCTCTATTCTACCAATTCTGCTCTTTTTAAGAGTTACTTTAAGCTTACTCATATGTTAAGCCTCCTTACCCTAATATTTCTTGAACAGACTTTCCTCTTAATTTAGCAACATCTTCTGCTTTTTTAAGATTTTTAAGTCCTTCCATTGTAGCATTAACAATATTTCTTGGGTTTGATGTACCAAGGGATTTTGAACGTATATCTTTAATTCCTGCAAGTTCGCAAACGTCACGCACAGGACCTCCTGCAATTACCCCTGTTCCTTCATAAGCCGGTTTTAAGAATACTTTTCCAGCTCCAAAAACTCCTATAATTTCATGAGGTATAGTTGTTCCTACTAAAGGAACCTTGATCATATGCTTCTTAGCATCTTGTACACCTTTTCTAATAGCTTCAGGAACTTCTTGTGCTTTTCCTGAACCAATTCCTACAAGACCGTTTTTATCTCCAACTACAACTATAGCACTAAATCTAAAGTTTCTACCACCTTTTACTACTTTAGTTACACGGTTAATAGCTACAACTCTTTCTTCTAATTCCATACCTTCTACATTTTTAGTTAAAAGTTCCAATATTTTACCTCCTCGCCCCTAAAATTTCAGTCCAGCGTTTCTAGCAGCTTCAGCTAACTCTTTAACTTTTCCATGGTATTTATAGCCTGATCTGTCAAAAACTACTTCTTCAATACCTTTTTCTAAAGCTCTTTTCCCAATAACGTCGCCTACCATTTTAGCAGCTTCTTTATTTGAAGAATTACTTAAACCACTTTTAATATCCTTGTCTAATGTAGATGCAGATACTAATGTTGTTCCAGCTATATCATCAATAATTTGTGCATATATATTAGCATTACTCTTATATACATTTAGTCTTGGTTTTTGAGGAGTACCAGAAAGTTTCTTTCTAACTCTAGCATGTCTTGCTTTTCTGTTTGCTTCTTTATTAATTTGCTTTAACATTTACTACTCCTTCCTATTTACCAGTTTTACCAACTTTACGTCTAATATATTCATTTTCATAACGTACACCTTTTCCTTTATAAGGTTCAGGTTTTCTGTAATCTCTTATATTAGCTGCAAAGTTTCCAACTTTTTGTTTATCAATTCCAGTTATTACTATAGTGTGAGCATCAGGAACTTCTATTTCTATTCCTTCTGGATCTTCTACTTCAATAGGATGAGAATATCCTAAATTTAAAGTAAGTTTTTTACCAGCTTTTGCTGCTCTATATCCTGTTCCTTCAATAACTAAAGTCTTTTTATAACCATCAGTTACACCTACTATCATATTTTCTAGTAAGGATCTTGATAATCCGTGTAAAGACTTGTTCTTTTTACTGTCAGAAGGACGGGAAACAACAACTGTATTATTATCTATATTAATAGTCATACCCTGATCTATTTGTTGAGTTAATTCGCCTTTTGGTCCTTTAACATGTACAAGGTTGCCATCGTTAACTTTAACTTCAACACCAGCAGGAATTTCTATTGGTTTTAATCCAATTCTTGACATGGTTACCTCCTAATTAATTAATTATTTATTACCAAACGTAACAAATAACCTCTCCACCTATACCTTCTTTTCTTGCAACCTTATCAGTTACAACACCTTTAGATGTAGAGATTACCGCAATACCTAGTCCTCCTAGAACTTTAGGTAACTCATTGGATCTAACATATACTCTTAGTCCTGGTTTAGAAATTCTCTTAATACCTGAAATAACTCTTTCTTCCCTTGGACCATATTTTAAATCTAAAGTTATAATGCCTTGTTTGTCATCTTCTGTTACATTAAATCCATCTATAAAACCTTCATCAAGTAATATTTGAGCAACGTCTCTTTTCATTTTTGATGATGGAATTTCTACTGACTTATGCTTTGCATTGTTAGCATTTCTTATTCTTGTTAGCATATCCGCTATAGGATCAGTCATCATAAAAGCTTCCTCCTCTCTTATTTTACCAGCTTGCTTTTCTAACGCCTGGGATTTCGCCTCTATAAGCCAATTCTCTAAAGCATATACGACAAATTCCGTATTTTCTTAAGTAAGCATGAGGTCTACCGCAAATTTTACATCTATTATAAGCTTGTGTACTAAATTTTGCAGGTCTTTGTTGTTTTGCAATCATTGATTTTTTTGCCACTAATTATTCCTCCTTATACTACTTCTTGAATGGCATTCCCATTAGCTCTAAAAATTTCTTAGATTCTTCATCTGTTTCAGCAGTAGTCACTATAACAATATCCATTCCTCTAATTTGATCTACCATATCGTATTCAATTTCTGGAAATATCAATTGCTCTCTTATACCTAATGAGTAGTTTCCTCTACCATCGAAAGATGATGTTGAAACACCTCTAAAGTCTCTAACTCTAGGTAATGAAATACTTACTAATTTATCTAAGAAATCATACATTTTTTGTCCTCTTAAAGTAACTTTAACTCCGATACTCATACCGTCTCTTAGTTTAAAGTTAGCTATTGATTTCTTTGCTTTTGTAACTACTGGTCTTTGTCCAGTAATAGTTTCTATTTCTTTAACTGCACTTTCTACAGCCTTTGGATTGTCTTTAGAAGAACCTAAACCTACGTTAAGCACTATTTTGTTTAACTTAGGAACTTCCATTACATTTTTATAACCAAAGCTTTCTGTTAATGCAGGAATAACTTCATTTCTATATTTTTCTAATAATCTGGAAGTCACTCAAATACCCCCTCTTAACTATTTAATTTCTTGACCACTAGCTTTACTTATTCTAACTTTTGTACCATTTTCTATCTTATAGCCAATTCTACTGCCTTTTCCAGCTTTAGAATCGTAGTACATAACATTAGATGCATCTATAGGTCCTTCTGACTTTTGTATTCCACCAGGTTGTTCTGGTCCTCTTGGTTTTTCGTGTTTAGTTTGTATATTTACACCTTCAACGATAACCTTGTTTAACTTAGGTAGAGTTCTTAATACCTTACCTTGTTTTCCTTTATCTTTACCAGCAACAACTATTACCGTATCATCTTTTTTAATTTTCATTTAATATACACCTCCAACTATAATACTTCAGGTGCCAATGAAATAATTTTCATAAAGTTGCCAGATCTTAATTCTCTAGTAACTGTTCCGAAAATTCTAGTTCCCACTGGATTTTTATCATCTTTTATTATAACGGCTGCATTATCATCAAATTTGATGTAACTTCCGTCCGATCTTCTAACACCTTTTTTAGTTCTAACTATTACGGCTTTAACAATTTCGCCTTTCTTAACAACTCCACCAGGCGTAGCAACTTTTACAGAACAAACTACTGTATCCCCGATTTTAGCGTACTTTTTATTTGTACCCCCTAAAACTCTTATAACTAGTAGTTCTTTAGCCCCTGAATTGTCTGCGACTTTTAAACGACTTTCTACTTGAATCATTTAGTCTCTCCTTTCTAGTAATAAGATCTATTTTGCTCTTTCGAGGATTTCAACTAATCTCCATCTTTTTTCTCTTGAAAGAGGTTTTGTTTCCATTATTAATACTTTATCCCCAGTGTTACATTCGTTATTTTCGTCATGAGCTTTAAATTTTGTAGTCTTTTTAATTTGTTTCTTATATAGTGGATGAGCAACAAATGTATTAACAGCTACAACTATTGTTTTATCCATTTTATCTGATACAACAGTACCAGTAATAGTACTTCTTTTATTTCTTTCCATAATGGATTATGCCTCCTTCCCTATATTCAGTTCTCGTTCTCTTACGATTGTCTTAATTCTGGCAATATCTTTTCTAACCCCACCAATTCTCATAGGATTATCTAACTGACCAGTAGCCAATTGAAAACGTAGGTTGAAAAGTTCAACTTTTAAATCTTTTAATGAATTTTGTAATTCAGCATCTGACATTTGTCGAATTTCTTTAGTTTTCATTAGCTTCACCGTCCTTATCTATATTATCACGAGCTACGAATTTTGTTTTAATAGGTAATTTATGTGCTGCAAGTCTCATTGCTTCTCTTGCTATATCTTCTGTTACACCAGACATTTCAAATAATATTCTACCTGGTTTTACCACAGCTACCCAATATTCTGGTGATCCTTTACCGGAACCCATACGTACCTCAGCTGGTTTTTCTGTTACAGGCTTATCTGGAAATACTTTTATCCAAATATTACCGCCTCTTTTTATATATCTAGTCATCGCACGTCTTGCGGCTTCTATTTGATTTGAAGTCATCCAACAAGGTTCTAAAGCTTGTAAAGCATATTCTCCATAAGTAATAGTATTACCCTTGTGTGCCTTACCTGTCATTCTACCTCTATGAACCTTACGGTATTTAACTCTCTTAGGCATTAACATAGATTATTCCTCCCTCCTAGCGAATTATTTACTTGCTGCTTGAGTTTGTTGCTTGTTTCTCTTCGCATTACTGTTTCTGTTAAATTTCTTGTTATTTCTTCTTCTTCCCTTAATTTCTGGTAATTCCGCTTCTTTCATTCCTGGAAGAATTTCTCCTTTATACAACCATACTTTAACGCCAAGTTTTCCATAAGTTGTATCTGCTTCAGCAAAACCATAATCTATATCCGCTCTTAAAGTTTGTAGTGGAATAGTACCTTCGCTATAACCTTCTGTTCTAGCCATATCTGCTCCACCAACCCTACCAGAAACAGAAGTTTTAATACCTTTTGCTCCTGCTCTCATACTTCTTTGAATTGCTTGTTTCATCGCTCTTCTGAAAGAAATTCTTCTTTCTAATGAAGCCGCTATGTTTTCTGCAACTAATTGCGCATTTAAATCCGGTCTTTTTACTTCTTCAACATTAACTATTACTTTCTTTCCAGTTGCTTTTTCTATCTTTGTTCTTAATACTTCTACACCAGAACCTTGTCTACCAATTACCATACCTGGTTTAGCTGTATTAATAGTAACTTTGATTTTATTTGAAGCTCTTTCTATTTCTATACTAGAAACTCCTGAAAGATAAACTTCTTTTTTTACTAGCTCACGAATTTTATGATCTTCAACTAATAAATCTCCAAAATCTTTTTTATCCGCAAACCATTTTGAGTTCCAATCTTTTATAACTCCTACTCTAAACCCATGAGGATTTACTTTTTGACCCATTCTCGCTTGCCCTCCTTATTCTCTTTCCTTTACAACAACACCAATATGACTTGATCTTTTTAAAATAGGATAAGCTGCCCCTTTAGCCTTTGGTCTCCATCTTTTCATAACTGGAGCATCATTTGCATAAGCTTCAGATACATATAACATATCTCTATCTAAATCAAAGTTGTGTTCAGCATTGGCAATTGCTGATTTTAATACCTTTTCTAACAATCTCGCACCTTTTTTAGGAGTAAATTGTAGGATTGCAAGTGCCTCATCAACATTCTTACCTCTAATTTCCTTACAGATGAAGTTAACTTTTAGAGGTGAAATTCTTTCATATTTTGCTATAGCTTTTGCTTCCATGATTATCGTACCTCCTTTTGTTATCTTACCTTGCTGCTCTTTTCACTTTTTCCAGCGTGTCCTCTGTAAGTTCTTGTAGAAACAAATTCTCCTAATTTATGTCCTACCATATCTTCAGTTATATAAATCGGTAAATGCTTTCTACCGTCATGTACTGCTATTGTATGTCCTACAAATTGTGGAAATATTGTAGAACGACGAGACCAAGTTTTTACAACTTTTTTATTATTAGACTCGTTTAATTCTTCTATCTTCTTAAAAAGATGGTCATCACAAAATGGTCCTTTTTTTACGGATCTACCCATTAAAACCCCTCCTCTTTATTACTTATTTCTTCTTCTTACGATATACATATCGGATTTCTTACTTTTCTTTCTAGTTTTTAAACCTAATGCTGGTTTACCCCAAGGAGTTGATGGTGCTGGACGTCCTACAGGAGCTTTTCCTTCCCCTCCACCATGTGGATGGTCTACAGGATTCATAGCTGAACCTCTTACATGAGGTCTTTTTCCTAAATGTCTTGAACGACCTGCCTTACCAATAGTAACTAATTCATTACCTATGTTTCCAACCTGTCCTATAGTTGCACGGCATTCTTGTAGCACTAATCTAAATTCACCTGAAGGTAATCTTACTTGTGCGTATTTTCCTTCTTTAGCCATTAGTTGTGCTTCCGCTCCGGCAGTTCTTACTAATTGACCGCCTTTTCCAGGTTTAAGTTCAATATTGTGAATCATAGTACCAACAGGTATATCCTTTAATTTTAAAGCATTACCTATCATTATGTCAGCATTTTCACCTGACTCGATCTTGTATCCAACTTTTAATCCATTAGGAGCTAAAATGTATCTTTTTTCTCCATCAGCATAGTGTAATAATGCAATATTAGCTGTTCTGTTAGGATCATATTCTATTGACGCTACAGTAGCTGGTATTCCATCTTTATCTCTTTTAAAATCTATTAATCTATATCTTCTTTTTGCTCCGCCACCTCTATGACGACTAGTAATTCTACCATGTGCATTTCTTCCACCTGATTTGTTTAAACTTACAGTTAAAGTTTTTTCAGGTACAGTCTTTGTTATTTCTTCAAAGCTTAATACGCTCATTTCACGTAAGCCGGCAGAGGTTGGTTTGTATTTTCTTATAGCCATTGTTGTTTACCTCCTAATTATATCCCATCAAAGAATTCAATAGTTTTAGAGTCTTCAGTTAATTTAACTATAGCTTTCTTCCAATTAGGTGTTTTACCTTGGTTAGCTCCAACTCTCTTCATTTTGCCAACAACATTCATAGTGTTTACCCTTGCTACTTTTACACCTTCACCAAATACAGTTTCAACTGCTTTTTTGATTTCAGACTTATTGGCATCCTTAACTACTTTAAACGTATATACTCCTAGATCCATTTTATCCATTGAATCTTCAGTTATTATAGGTTTTAAAATTATATCGTATGGTGATCTCATTAAGCGAACACCTCCTCAATTTTCTTAACTGCGTCTTGAGTCATTACTAAAGAATCGTGTTTTATAACATCATAAACATTTATGTTCTTAGCTTCAGCTATTTCAACTCCGGCTAAGTTTCTAAATGACTTGTAAACCACATCATCTTTATTTTCAACAACTATTAACGCTTTTTTAGCTGCTTTAACATCTTCTAAAACTTTTTTAGCAACCTTAGTGCTTATATTATCAAAACTCAATTTGTCTAAAACAATCATTTCTTCATCGTTTACTTTAGAAGACAATATTGATTTCATAGCTAATCTTTTAATTTTCTTAGGTGTTTTATAGCTATAATCTCTTGGTTTTGGTGCAAATATAACACCACCGCCAGTCCATTGTGGACTTCTTGTACTTCCTTGACGAGCACGTCCTGTACCCTTTTGTCTCCAAGGCTTTCTTCCTCCACCTCTTACTTCAGCTCTTGTTTTAGCAGATTGAGTGCCTTGTCTTTTATTAGCAAGTTGATTTTTTACTACTTCATAAATAACATGCTCATTTACTTCTACGCCAAATATAGCATCATTAAGTTCTATTTCTCCAACTGATTCTCCTAGTTGGTTATATACTGTAACATTAGGCATATTTCATCCTCCTTCCTAAAAATAACTATTACGCTTTAACTGACTCTTTAATTGTAACTATTCCACCCTTTGGTCCTGGAATAGCACCTTTAACCAATATAAGATTCTTGTCAGCATCTACTCTAACAATAGTTAGATTTTGAATTGTAACTCTTTCGTTACCTGTCTTACCACTACCTTTAGTACCTTTGAAAACACGGCCTGGGTAAGTTCCTGCTGATCTTGCTCCAGCAACTCTATGGGATTTAGAACCATGTGTTTCTGGTCCTCTACCATAATTATGTCTTACAATAGATCCTTGAGTACCCTTACCTTTAGAAGTACCAAAAACATCTACCTTGTCATTTTCTTCAAATATATCAACTTTGATTTCTGCTCCAACTTCATAGCTTTCCCCTTCGTTTAAAGGAAATTCTTGTAAGTGTTTCTTATAGCCTACGCCAGCTTTGTCAAAGTGACCTTTCATTGGTTTATTTACTTTACTTTCTTTTTTGTCAATGTAACCAACTTGTATTGCGTTATATCCATCAGTTTCTTCTGATTTCACTTGAGTAACTATCATAGGTCCCGCTTCTATAACAGTTACAGGAATTAACTCTCCATCTTCTAAGAAAATTTGAGTCATTCCAACTTTCTTTCCTAATATACTCTTCATGAGCACACCTCCTAATTACTTACAGCGGATTGTTTCTTTACAATCATTCTAAGATTATAGCTTTATCTCGATATCAACACCAGCAGGTAAATTTAATTTTTTCAATGCTTCTAAGGTGTTTTTGTTAGGATTTAAAATATCGATTAGTCTTTTATGTGTTCTTTGTTCGAATTGTTCTCTACTATCCTTGTACTTGTGAACAGCTCTTAAGATTGTAATTATTTCCTTTTCTGTTGGTAGTGGAATTGGACCGGAAATTTCTGCTCCAGTTCTTTTTGTAGCTTCCACTATCTTTTGAGCAGATTGATCTATTAACTCATGATCATATGCTCTTAGTCTTATTCTTATTTTTTGTTTTGCCATCTCGGCACCTCCTCGTATTTTGCAGGAAGCGTCGGATTACTTATGTCCATACACCTTGCCGGGTGTATCGTGCCTATGTTTTTATTTGACTTTTCAGTC
This sequence comes from Miniphocaeibacter halophilus, assembly GCF_016458825.1. Lineage (NCBI taxonomy): Bacteria > Bacillati > Bacillota > Tissierellia > Tissierellales > Peptoniphilaceae > Miniphocaeibacter > Miniphocaeibacter halophilus. The sequence continues at coordinate 1,404,056 of NZ_CP066744.1, read as the reverse complement.
AATAAGTAATCTTCCGCCTGAATCCCATCAGACATACTCCACGAAAATTCCCCTGAAAACCTCAGCAACCTCTCGTTTCAACGCTTTTTCCTATTTTAGACACTCATACATTATATACAAACATAAAAAGAAATGCAAGTTTTTTTCACATTTCTTTAAGATTTTTTCTATTTATTTTAAAATTTATATTAAAATTATTTTCCATCCTTATTATATATAAGTTTTAAATATAAAAAACCAGCTATAATATACAAAATAGAAATCTCATAAAAATTATGACCTTGCTCCGGCAAAGATATGAAAACAGCCGCTGCACCACCTAAAAAGTATATTAATACTGCTGAAATTAAATACAATAACTTACTTATTTCTATATTTCTTCCATTTAATTTTATACCTATTAGTCTTCCTATATCGGATAAATAGCCTGTCATATGGGTAGTTCGTATGGTTATTTCATTATATGCTATATTCAATCCGTTTTGAGTTCCACTGGTTAGAGCAATAATTGCTGTAATAATATATTTATCCCCTATTATATATTCTGCTATTCCAAGTAAAATACCTATAGCTATAAGAAATACTCCATAGCTTTTCCCCTTACCAAAACTTCTATTATTAAAAATATATCCTGAAATTATACCCCCAAGTAAGAATAACAACACAATTGCAAGTAGTATTGCAGCTTTTTTAAAATCAAGTTCAAACATGGAAAATGAAATATTGCTTAAATTACCAGTCATATGAGTAGTTGGAGTCCCAAGTCTAAATATAGATAAAACATTTGCATAGCCAGAAGTAAAGGTTAACAGCAAAATCCAAAATATAACCCTATTAAAAAACTTTTTATTCAAAAAAATCCTCCTTCATATTAACAATTATTATAATTATATCCTAAATTATAGGTTAATACGAAGGAAGATTTTATTTAATATTCTTCATATATTCTTTTGTATCATCTATTTGAATTTTTACCGCTTCAGGACTTGGACCACCATAAACTTTTCTTTGAGCTAATATATAATCTAAATCAATATATTTATATACGTCTTCCTCGAAAAGTTCAGAGGACTTTTTAAATTCTTCCATAGTTAATTCTTCCAAAGATTTATTTTCATCTACACAATAGCCTACAAGTTGTCCTGTTATTTTATAGGCATCCCTAAAGGCCATTCCTTTTTTCACAAGATAGTCTGCCAAATCCGTTGCATTTATAAAACCCTTTTTAGCTTTTTCTCTCATGTTTTCACTATTTACCTTTAAAGTTCTCATCATTCCTTCAAAAACTAAAAGGCAAATTTCCAAGGTTTCTATAGAATCAAATATATTTTCCTTATCTTCCTGCATGTCCTTGTTATAGGCTAAGGGCAAGGCCTTAATCATATTTAATGTTGCCATTAAATTTCCAAAAACCCTTGAACTTTTTCCTCTTACAAGTTCTGCCATGTCGGGATTTTTCTTTTGTGGCATAATAGATGAACCTGTTGAATAACTATCATCTAATTCTATAAACTTAAATTCTTGACTTGACCATAGAATTATTTCTTCCGAAAATCTTGAAAGATGCAACATAACCATGGAAATATCGAAATTTAATTCTACAATGAAATCCCTGTCTGAAACCGAATCTAAGCTATTTCTTGTTGGAATGTCAAATCCCAATAACTTTGTAGTCATAAATCTATCTATAGGATAGGTTGTAGTTGCCAAGGCACCACTACCTAAAGGATTTTCATTCATTCTCCTATAACAATCCTTAAATCTTGTAGTATCCCTTACCAGCATTTGAACATAGGCCATAATGTGATGGGCGAATGTTACAGGCTGTGCTACCTGCAAATGAGTGTAGCCTGGCATAACTGTGTCAAGATTTTCTTCTGCTATATTTATTAAAGTGTTAATGAGTTTATTAATATCTTCAACAATAAGCTTGATTTTATTTTTCAAATACATTCTTATGTCTAAAGCTACCTGGTCATTTCTTGACCTTGCTGTATGAAGTTTTTTTCCAGAGTCTCCAATTCTTTTAGTAAGCTCCTCTTCATTAAACATATGAATATCTTCTGCCTTAGGATTAAATTCCAATTCATTTGAATCAATATCCTTTAAAATAGAATTAAGGCCTTCTACAATTTTATTTAAATCTTCTTTTGTTATTATGTCGACTTTTTCAAGCATAGTTGCATGGGCTATTGATCCTTCAATGTCCTCTTTATACATTTTATAATCTACGGATATGGATGAATTAAAGTCATTTGCCAAACTATCTAATTCCTTTTTAAATCGACCGCTCCACATCTTCATTATTACTTACCTTGTTCTTTTTTCTCTTGTTCTTTTTTTGCCTTAACTTTTTTCTTCATCATGGCTTGAACTTTTATTGGTAATGCATATAGATTTACAAAGCCTTGGCTATCTGTTTGGTCATAAACCCCATCTTCACCAAATGTTGCATATTCCTCATCATATAAGGTGTAAGGTGAAGTTACTCCTGCATTAATTACATTTCCTTTATATAGTTTTAATTTAACGTCTCCAGTAACTGTTTCTTGAGTTTTATTTACAAAGGCAGATAAGGCCTCTCTTAATGTTGAAAACCATAATCCATTATATACTAATGATGCAAATTCTACAGCTACCTTGTCCTTATAATGCATAGTGTCTCTATCTAATGTAAGGGATTCTAATATTTCATGGGCAGTATATAAAATTCTACCACCTGCATTTTCGTAAACCCCTCTAACCTTCATACCTACTAATCTATTTTCTACAATATCATCTATGCCTATTCCGTTTTCTCCACCAACTTTATTAAGGTATCTTATAATATCGGAGCCTTTCATATATTCTCCGTTAACTGCTACCGGAACACCTTTGTCAAATCTAATTGTTACATAAGTTGGTTTATCTGGAGCTTTTTCCGGTGAAACTGAAAGTTTTAAAACCTTATCATAATTCGGCTCTGTATCAGGATATTCTAAATCTAATCCTTCATGGGAAATATGCCAAATGTTTCTATCTTCTGAATAAAACTCATCTTTTTCCATTGGTAAAGGTATATTTCTTGCCTTTGCATATTCAATTTCATCTTCACGGGACTTGATTTCCCAAGTTCTCCATGGAGCTATTACCGGCATATCCGGATCAAAGGCCTTAACAGTAAGTTCAAAACGAACTTGGTCATTTCCTTTTCCAGTACATCCATGAACTATAGCATCTGCATTTTCTTCATGAGCAATTTCCACTAATCTCTTAGCTATAACAGGTCTTGCAAAAGCAGTGCCTAGTAAATATCTTCCTTCATATTTAGCACCGGCTTTTAAGGTTTCAAAAACATAATCATCTACAAACTCATCAATTAAATCTTCTATATAGATTTTAGAAGCTCCAGATGCAATAGCCTTGTCTTCTAAACCTTCTAATTCCTCTTCCTGTCCTACATTTCCAACAACTGCAATAACTTCACAGTCATAGTTTTCCTTTAACCATGAAATTATTATGGAAGTATCCAAACCTCCTGAATATGCTAAAACAACCTTTTTAATATCCTCTTTATTTATTTTTGTCACTATAATCCTCCTAATTATTATTAATATTCACTTAGCCACAACCTATATTTATCCGGATATTTTAACCTACCTACAACTCGCTTTATTTTCCAACCCTATGTTCTTGAACAAGGCTGCATATTAAAGCCCTAGTCAAAATCTTTGATTTTGTTACAGGTCTTATGTCAGATTTCTCCAAGAGTAGCTCTCTACGATTGGCTTGAAATTACGGCTAAAGCCCTAGTCAAAATCTTTGATTTTGTTACAGGTCTTATGCAACCTGTTTACCAAGTTTTACTTGGATTTAACAGTCTGCTGACCTACCTGCAACTCGCTTTGCTCCTTGGGTTAGGTCATAATACAAAAAAACGCCTCTTTCCTTCAAAGAAAGAGACGAAAATATCCGCGGTACCACTCCTATTGATGTATACAGTACATCCACTTAAGTTTAACGAAAACTCTACGGGTATTGCTAATTATTCACAATACCATCTCCATGGTCCTACTTTCATATTTTTATCCTTATTGGACTTTCACTCTACTCCAACTCGCTAAAATTCAAAAAATACTACTTTCCACTTCTAAGACATTCAATTATAGATATTCTAATAAGTAAAGGGATATTTGTCAATACTTTAGTTAAATATATTTATTTATCTCCATTTTTAATAAAAATTAATTCATTATTACTTGAATTATCCCTATCGTATTTATATCCATCATAATCAAATAGGACCAAATCTTCTATGCTACTTGCCTTTACCCTTGCCATATATTTTATAAAGGAACCTCTCCCCTTTTTTGAAATTGTAGAGTGGGTTTTTAATTTTCCATTGCTTATTTCCTTGAATTTTATAAAGATGGATTTTTCTAAAACTTCCTTGTTTAAAACTTTATTAAATTCATCAGAAAGTAGGTTTATAAAAACACTATCTTCCTTTAATAAATAAGAGGAGATATCCTCTTTCCAAAAATTCACTAATTTAATGTTATTGGTAATTTCTATATTTTTACTAAAATCCAGTCGGTGTTCCGCTATTTTATCAAAGGGTCTAATAATTCCATAAAGGGAGGATATTATTCTTAAGTTATTGTCTAAATAAATTTGTGATTGTCTATCTAGGTTTTCAAATTCTATATAACGGTACATTAACCCATTAAAAAGTTCTAAGGCCTTATACTTCTTTCTGCTTTCAAAGCTCTGCCATATATTAAAATTTCTTTCTGCAACTTCCCTCTTTACCTTGTACAGTTTTCCTAAACCATCTACTGTATATTTTTTAAGTTTTTCTACTACGGTTTTATATTTATTTTCAAAGATCAAGGGTCTATCTATATCTATACTACTGCTTTTTACTTTCATTTCCTTTGCTGTTGTAATTAAAATTTTCATACCTTTTCTCCTTTTTCCTATATTCATTATAACTTGTTACTTAAAAAAAAATAGTGTAAACTTATTAAGATATAGAATTATAAATAATTATGGAGGTAATTTTGAAAAAATATTCATTTACACTTTTAATAGGTGTTATTATATTAATTTTATTTACAAATATATCTAAACCTAACTCAGGTTTAAATAACGATGAATTGTTTGACTTAATTGAAAAAGAAAACAAAAATATAGAAAACTATTTACAAGTTGAAAATATTTCAATTAATAAATCAAGTTTTGACCCTAAAGAAGATATAAAAATCCCTAAGGAATCTTTCCTAAAAGGTTTTATTAATAATTTAATAGGTAAGAAAGAAGAAGAAAAAACACCTATTAAAACAAGTGAAAAAATTATAGACAGATATAAAGAATATACAAGAAATACAGTTTTTTATAATAATGATATTCCGGAAACCATCTTCTCTGATTCAACTTTTACTACAAGGGATGGCACAATAAAAGATATTATTCTCTACGATAAAGGCTCGGCTAAAATATCTGCAAATAATATAGTTAGTGAAGAAGAAAATAAAGTTATAGAATATAATGATTGGAAAGAATACAACAACAAGGTAGATATGATGGATTATAAAAAATTAACCGGTATAATTCGTAAGATATCAAATTTTGTTGAAGTAAATGAAGTAGATGAAAATAATATCTATAAGGAAGAATTTGAATCTATAGACAATGATAATATAAAAAGTATAATGAAGGATTTAAAAATAGATCAAATTATCGATAATTCCAATATTATTAAGTATGATGAGTTGTTTTCAAAAAATTGGGATAGAGAACATGTTTTAATTAATTTTTCTGTTCCTCTAAGAGACTTGCATATAAATAAATTCATATTTGCCATTACCGTAAGCGAAGAGGATATAAAATATAATATTCGTATTGAATTGAGTTTAGAACAATTTAATATTATGAATGATTTAAATCTTCCAAAAGAATTACAATAGAATTGAGGATTAATATAAATGAAACAAAATCTTTTAGACAATAAAAAATATTTTTATCTTTTCTCCAGTTTGATTTTATTAACAATAATGTTTGTTATAACTGAAGTTGGACTTAACCTTAAAATATATAGTTTTTTTACTCCCTACAAGGTAACTCTTTTAATTGCAGGATTAATGTTTTTAATAGCTTTGTTGAAAAATCCTAAAAACACATTTTTCTATTCTGTAGATTCGGTAAAAAACCAACTTAAAGAAACTAAGGTATTAATAATTTTTATAGCGATATATATAATTTTCGACTTAATTAGTTTAGTCCATACAAATAATAAAAGTGTAGCATTGGTAAAATATGTAACAATTATTTCAATGTTGGCTACAATATTTTTATATATTCTTTATTTAAACAAAAATAGCAACTCTGACAAATTAAATACTTTATTAGTTTTTCTTGGTACCCCTGCAATAGTTGTATCTATTTATACATGGATATATTTCTTCATACATGGATACACCTATTATGCAAGAAGATTATCCCTAATACAAGATTATAACAAGTTTAGTATGTTACTCTTTTTTAGTTTTATTGCAGTAATTTATTTAATTTTCAGAGTAGTTAATAGTTTAAATAAAAGAAATTTACTTTTGGCAATTACAACTATCCTATGTTCCTCAACAATACATTTAACGGCTTCTAGACGTACTTCTAAAATGATGAATGTAGTACTTATATTGTTTTGTTTATATGGTATATATGACACATATGTTAAATTAAAGATAAAAAACAATTCTAAGCCAAGTAAAAAGTTCTTGAAAAAACCATTAGGAAAGTTCTTTATTACTGTTATCATTACTCTTATTCTAAGTAATTTTATTATTTACACCTTTAATTATGTAACAACTGAAAGAGTTGAAAAAGCAACTCAAAGTGATGATGCTGATAGTATACCAATTAATCGTGGTGTTGAGGATATACTAGAGGACTCCCAAGCATTAGACAAAAGAAGCACAATTTGGGAAATTGCAATAAAATCATATAAGGATTATCCTTTAAAGAACAAAATTATAGGTAAAGGCGGCTCAGCCCACCTAGATATTTATAACCAACCGGAAAACCAAGAAGTTCTAAATAAAAGGGTGTATTGGAAAGTATTACCAGATAATACTGTTGATCCCCATAATTTTCTACTTGTAGATTTATTAAATGGTGGAATATTTTTAGTTGGAGTTACCCTTATCTGTATGTTAACTATACTTGTACTACTTTTTAAAATTTTTAGAAAATCAATAGTTGATGCTTTTTTTATATTTATATTTTCTATTTCAACTTTAGGAGATATATTTATTAGTTCTAGAAATGGTATGTTTGACAACAAGTTTATTTGGATTATACTAATTTTAATTATTACAGTTTTTAATTCTTTAAGGCATAAAAATAATTTATCAAAAGTCATTGAATAATCAATGGCTTTTTTTATTTTTCTTTCTACATTGGCAAAATACCACTTAACAAAATACTACATCGTGATATAATGATTAAATATATACGATTTTAGGAGGAATAACATGAAATTTAAAAGTACTCGTGATTCAAATGTTTATATAGACTCGAAGAATGCTTTATTAAAGGGTATATCCGATGAAGGTGGTTTATTTATTCCTGAGGAATTTCCTAAACTAGGAAGTATTAACCATATGATGGATATGCAATACAAGGATTTAGCTTACTATATTTTAGGAAAATTCTTTACAGATTTTACTCCAGAAGAATTATCTGCCTGTGTAAACGGAGCTTATAATTCAACTAATTTTTCAGATCCTTATATTGCACCAATAAGAAAGACCAGCGACAGATATTTTGTAGAATTATACCATGGAAGAACATCTGCATTTAAAGATATGGCTCTTTCAATTTTCCCTTACTTTATTCAAACTGCATTAAAAACCTCAGAGGAGTTTGATAATATTGTTATTCTTGTTGCAACAAGTGGAGATACCGGTAAAGCGGCTTTAGAGGGTTTTAAAGACGTAGATAACATTAGAATAGCTGTACTTTATCCTCAAGACGGAGTAAGTTCAATACAAAAATTACAAATGCAGACACAAGAAGGAAATAATACCTATGTACTAGGTGTTGTTGGTAATTTTGATGACTGCCAAACAACAGTAAAAAATATTTTTGCAAATAAGGAATTTAATAAAAAGTTAAATGAGGACAGAATTCAACTATCCTCTGCAAATTCCATTAATGTTGGTAGGTTATTACCTCAAATAGTTTATTACTATAGTTCCTATATTAATCTGTTGAAGTTTGGAGAAATAAAAAACAACGAAAAAATTAATATAGTGGTACCAACAGGAAACTTTGGAAATATATTGGCAGCCTATTATGCTAAAGAAATGGGCCTACCTATAAATAAATTAATTTGTGCATCAAACGACAATAATGTTCTTACAGATTTTATTAATAAAGGTATTTATGATAAAAATAATGATTTGATTTTAACTACTTCTCCATCAATGGATGTTTTAGTTTCTTCAAATGTAGAAAGATTTTTATACCATATGTCTAATGAAAATACCGATATTGTTTCTGATTTAATGAAAAAGCTTAATGAAAAAGGTCGTTATGAAATAGATGACAGTATTCTAAACAATATGGATTTCATGAATGCTTATTATGCTAAAGAAGAAGAAGTAAATGAAAAAATACTGTCTACATTACTAAATGAAAAATATTTAATTGATACCCATACTGCTGTTGCATCTGTTGCATATGACAAATACCTAAAGGAAACAGATGATAGAACTAAGACATTAATAGATTCTACTGCCTCACCTTATAAATTCTCAAAGGATATTTTAAAAGCCCTAGACATTGATACTAATAATTTAAATGATTTTGAAATTATGAATAAATTACACAATATAACTTCTGTTCCTATACCTAAAAATCTAAGTTCATTACAAAATAAGGAAATTAGATTTAATGAATATAGTAAAAAGGAAGATATATTAAATAATATAAAAAAATTTATAGGAGATAATAATAATGCTTAAAATATCGGTTCCTGCTTCAAGTGCAAATTTAGGTCCAGGCTTTGATGTTTTAGCACTTTCCTTTAAATTATATAATGTGTTTACCTTTGAAAAAAGTGATAAATTAGAAATTATTAGTGACTATGAAGAATTTAGCAACGAAAACAATTTAGTCTATACGACTATTAAACGGGTATATGAAGATTTTAATGAAAAACCCCCTACTTTAAAAATAAATACAGGTAGTGATATTCCCATGTCCGGTGGTTTAGGAACATCAGCTTCCTGTATATTAGCAGGTGTTGTAGCGGCTAATTATTTTCTTGGAAACAAAATGACAGAATATGAAATTTATAAAAAGGCCATTGAAATTGAAGGTCATTGCGACAACATAACAAGCCAATTTTTTGGTGGTCTTTCCATGTCCATTAAGCAGGATGGAGAAATACGATATAAGAAAATGAACATTCCTTCAGGTATGAAATGTACTGCTTTAATTCCTGATTTTGCTGTTAGAACAAAATTGGCCAGAGAGGTTTTACCTGAAAAAGTTACAATGGAAGATGCTGTTTTTAATATGTCCCATTGTTTATTTATGGTTGATTGTCTAAGAAACGGAGAGTTTGAAAATTTAAAATATTATTTTAAGGACAAGCTCCATCAGGACTATAGGGCACCACTTGTTAATAATTTTTATGATATAGTCTCCAAAGCTTATGAATTAGGAGCCTACGCTGCATACTTAAGTGGAGCAGGACCTACTGTAATGATTTTTAGAAGTATAGAGGATAATGAGTTTAATAAAAAAATTGAGAAATTTTTAAATAATTTGCCAAATAAATGGGAAATTAAGGATTTGGAAATAGATAACGAAGGAACAATAATAGAAGAATATTAATATAAATATCCTATATTATTGTTACTATTATAATATCTATGATATAATTAATTGTATATTTTATGGAGGTACATAACTATGAAAAAACACATTAAAACATTAGCAGGCAATTCTTTGAAAGAATCAGCATGTACAGGTGGATGTGGTGAATGTCAAACTTCTTGCCAATCAGCATGTAAAACATCTTGTACTGTTGGAAATCAAGAATGCGAAAACGAAAATAGATAATAAGAAAGAGCTATATAGCTCTTTTTTATTGTTAAAATCCACTTAAGAATACAGTAAATTAAGGAGAACCTATGATTCATAAATATAAAATGAATAACTATAATATAGTGCTAGACATTTATGGCGGTGCCGTACATGTAGTAGACGATATTAGTTATGATATTTTAGATTATTATAAAACAAATACAAAAGAAGAGATTATTTCAATATTAGATAATTATCCTAAAGAAAAAGTAGCTGAAGCCTATGATGAAATTCAGGAAATGGAAAATCAAGGTTTACTTTTTACTTCAGATGATTATTTAAATATAGATGAATTTGAAAAAAGAGAGCCTGTCCTAAAGGCTATGTGTTTACATGTAGTACATGACTGTAATTTAAAATGTAAATACTGTTTTGCCTCTCAAGGAGATTTTGGTGGACATAAGGCTTATATGTCATCGGAAGTTGGTAAAAAGGCTTTAGATTATTTAGTTGCTAATTCAGGAAGTAGAAAGGCTTTAGAAGTGGACTTCTTTGGTGGTGAACCATTAATGGATTTTGATTTGGTAAAAGAATTAGTGGAATACGGCAATGAAATAGCAGAAAAAAACAACAAATATTTTAGATTTACAATAACTACCAACGGTATATTATTAGATGATGATAAAATTGACTATATTAATAAACATATGCATAATGTTGTTTTAAGTTTAGACGGAAGAAGAGAAATAAACGATGAAATGCGTCCAACTCTTAATGACAAGGGAAGTTACGATATTATAGTTCCTAAATATCAAAAATTAATTCAAGGAAGAAAAAATAAGTATTACTATGTTCGTGGTACCTTTACAAGAAAAAATTTAGATTTTTCAAAAGATGTTAAGCTCTTTAAGGATTTAGGCTTTGATTTAGCCTCTGTTGAACCTGTAGTTGATGCTGATTACAACGAGTATGCCATAAGGGAAGAAGATCTTCCTACTATATTGCAGGAATATGAAAATTTAGCAATTGATTACGCTAAAGCTCAAGTTGCAGGTGATGCTTTTAAATTCTTCCATTTTATGGTTGATTTGACTCAAGGTCCTTGTGTAATAAAAAGAATGTCCGGTTGTGGTGCCGGTTGTGAATATGTAGCAGTAACTCCAGAAGGAGATATTTATCCTTGCCATCAATTCGTTGGTAATGAAAAATTCAAAATGGCAAATATTTTAGATGAAAAAGTCGAGCTTCCTAGAGAAATGCAAAATGAATTTTTAAATTGTCATGTTTTTTCAAAAGAGGAATGTAGAGATTGTTGGAATAAGTTTTACTGCTCCGGTGGTTGCCATGCAAATGCCTATAATTTTAATGGCGACATTATGAAACCCTATGAAGTTGGCTGTGAAATGCAAAAGAAAAGAACAGAATGTGCAATTATGGTTAAAGTAGCAAAGATGATGCAAGGAGAATCAATATAATGAAAAATATAAAGTCCCCTGTTTTACAGGGGCTTTTGTCTATGTCTAAAAAAGACAAATTCCGTTTCCATATGCCCGGTCATAAGGGAAAATTTTTAGAATTATATAAGAGTATGTCCAGTAATTTACTGTCTTTGGACTTTACTGAAGTTAACGGTACAGATGATTTGTATAATTCTAAGGAGATTTTAAAGGAAGGCATGGACTTACTGACAAAAGAAAGGATGTCTAAGTATAGTTTCTATTTAACTAATGGCACAACTGTAGGAATTTTAGCATCTATTATGGCCTTGACCAATAATGAAGATAGTATTTTAATCTCCAAAGATTGCCATAAATCCGTTTATAGTGCAATTGAATTAAATAAATTAAAGCCCATAATTCTTGAAAATATAATTTATGATTCCGGTTTAGTTTTACCTATTGAAGAAGATCTTATTATTAATGAATTAAAAAGAAATAATAATATTAAAATGGTGGTTTTTTCAAGGCCAAATTATTATGGACTTTGTTCCAACATTGAAAAACTGGCAAAATATTGTAGTGAAAATGAAATTTTCCTGCTAGTTGATGAAGCCCATGGCTCCCATTTAAACTATCATTCTGATTTACCAAAAAACGCTTTAAAATCCGGTGCCCATATTTCTGTAAACTCATTTCATAAAACCCTTCCGGCTTTAACTCAAAGTTCGGTAATAAATTTTAACCATAACTTAAGTCAGTTAAATATAAAAAAGGTTTTAAATATAATAGAAAAACTTCAATCCTCTTCCCCATCCTATTTATTAATGACATCTATTGATATTAGTAGAGCCTATATGGAAGTCTATGGAAAGGAAAAATTAAATAGTTTAAAAACCCATATTGAAGATTTTGAAAAATCCATTGAAAATTTACCATGGATTAAAATTCCTTATATACCTAATTATATTAGAAAGGATTTTACAAGAATTATACTTGAAACTAAAATGCCGGCTAGTATTGTTCAAAATTATCTGGAAGAAAATAATATTTACCTTGAAATGATAAGTAAAAATATTTTAGTCCTAATTACTACAACAGAAGATACAAAGGAGGATTTAGAATACCTTTCTAGGATTTTGAAAGATTTTAATCCAAATTATAATATAAATAATAATATAGTTGAAAATATAGATGACAAAAACAACAATGATAATTTACATTATGTTCCCTTAAATAAATCTGCAGGTAAAAAATTAAATGAAAATATTATTATTTACCCTCCAGGAAGTGTTTATTTGAAAAAGGGCGATATAATAAGTGAAGAAAATATAAAATATATTAATGAACTTATTAACTCCGGAATAAAAGTGTACACCGACTTTAATAAAGATATAAACAATCTGTATATTTCTATTGACTAAAGTCAAACTATAATGTATTATTGGGTTAGTACATTATAGAAAGGAGATATTTATGAAATTTAATGATTTCCAACCAATATATATCCAAATAATGGATTATATAAAGTACCAAATCATTCGTGGAGAATTAAAAATAGATGAAAAGGTCCCATCTGTTAGAGAAATAGCATCTACTTTAAAGGTCAATCCCAATACTGTTCAAAGAAGTTATAGTGAACTGGAAAGAGAAGATGTAATATATGCTAAAAGAGGACTTGGAAATTTTGTTACTTCAGATCCGGATATTGTAAATAATTTAAAAGAAGAAAAAGCAAAGGAAATACTGGACAATTTTTTAAATGAAATTCGAAAACTGGGTTTAACAAAATATGAAAGTATAAAATTAATTGAAGAAGGATGGAAAGATAATGAATAGTATTGTACAAATTTCTAACCTAACTAAAAAATATAATAATAATATCGCCTTAGATAATTTAAATCTTGAAATAAAAAACGGTACAGTAGTTGGTTTATTAGGTCCTAATGGCTCTGGAAAAACAACCTTAATAAAAATTTTATCCGGCTTGTTACGAACATACTCCGGTGAAGTTTTAATCGATGGTGAAGCCCCCGGTCCTATTACAAAATCCTATGTATCATATTTACCTGATAGAAGTGTTTTAAATAACTTTAATAAAATTTCCGATTGCGTTAAATTCTTTGAAGATTTTTTTGAAGATTTTAATACTAGTAAATGTAAAAATTTATTAAACACTTTAGGCTTAAAGGAAAGTTCTAAAATTAAATCCCTATCTAAAGGTATGGTTGAAAAATTACATCTGTCTTTAATATTGGCCAGAAAGGCAAAATTATATATTTTAGATGAGCCAATTGCAGGAGTTGACCCTGTAGCTAGAGATGAGATTTTAAACGCCATTATAGACAATATTGAGCCGGAAAGCACAATGATAATTTCAACTCATTTAGTTAGGGATATTGAAAATATCTTTGATGAAGTTGCTTTTATTAGTAACGGAAAAATCATTGAATATGATATAGCAGAAAATATAAGAACCCAAAGTGGAATATCCATAGATGAAAAATATAAAGAAATATTCGGAGGTGTATATAATGACTAAGTTATTAAAATATGAGCTTAAAGAAAGTTCGAAATATTTTTTATATATAATATTAGGAATAATTATTGCCTCTTTAAGTTTAGCCTTTACAATTATTAGGGCCACAAAAATCAATGAAAGCAATATGTCAGAATTTACGGCAATTTCAATGGGCCTATCTTCCTTACTTGCCTTCGGATTATTTATAGCGGTTTTTGTAGGTTTTATATTTATGATTATTAGTTCCTACCGAAAAGATTTATATACTGACAGTGCCTATTTAAAATTTAGTTTACCTATAAACGGTTCTCAATTATTAAATGCTAAGCTTTTAAATGTATTAATTTGGTCAGTATTGATGACCGTAGTAACAATAGTTATAAATTTACTTATTTACGGTATTTTCCTTAATCAATATATGGATGAATTTATTACATCCTTTAAAAATGCTTGGGATTTCTTTAATATAGGAATAGGATCAAATATCTTCTTGATTTTAAATTATATATATTCATTTTTTGCATCATTAATAACCGTATATTTTTGTATAACTTTTACAAAATCCTTTTTTAAAAATAGTAGAAATGGTTATATTTGGGTTTTAATATATATTATTTGGGGAATAATCAAAAGTTTTATTTCCATGGTAACATCAATAGCTTTACCTTATTATTTGTCCCTTGGAAAAAACTTATCCATTATTAAACTTGACTATGGTTCATATGCTGACTCCCTACTTGAATCTACGGAATTTATAAACCTTAACCTCGGTTTTTTTATTATTGAAATAATAATTACAGTACTAATATATTTCTTTACAATTCACATGCTTAATAAAAAAGTCGATATTTAAAGATAAAATACATCTATAAATAACTATAGGTGTATTTTTTATTTGCATATATTACAAAATCATTACAATTTTTAGATTTCAATACTTTGTCACCTTTCCTGTGGTATAATACATAAGTAAATTTAGAGAGGGAGTTATTATGTGGATATTAGACGAGTTATTAAAATTAAAAAATAGTAATAAATTAGCAATTAACCATGGTGATGACAAAATTACATTTAAGGATTTATGGACTAAATCAGAAATATTAGCTAATTATATAAAAAATAATACAGAGGATAATTCAACAGTTGCTATTTATGGAAATAAGGAAACTGAAATGCTTCTAACGGCTGTTTCAAGTTTAAAGGCAGGTAGAGCTTATTCTCCAATAGATATTACTTTTCCGGAAAATAGAGTAAGTAAAATAATGGATAAATTAAATGGTGATTTAATCTTTAATTTTTCTAAAAATAAATTAAATAACAACTATGTTGAAATAAATAGAGATAAACTAAACAGTATATTAAAAGAAAACTCAAAGGCTACAATCAGTCAGGACAATTGGATTAAAGATGATGATACCGCCTATATATTATTTACATCAGGCAGTACCGGTGAGCCTAAAGGGGTGCCAATTTCAAAAAGAAATATTGAAACCTTTAATCATTGGTTTAGAGAATATTGTGAGTTTGGAAATGGTGACTACTATGTCCTTGACCAAGCGCCTTATTCCTTTGACCTATCCGTTATAGCAGTACACCTATATTTTTCTCTTGGAGCTACTTTAGTTGCAATTGATAAAAAAATGCTGGAAGATTTCAATTATTTATTTGATACATTGAAGAGCTCTAACTTAAATGTTTGGATATCAACTCCTTCAATGATGGAGTTGTGTTTATTTGATAAAAAATTTTCTTCAAAGTTACTTCCAAATTTAAAGAAAATTATATTCATTGGAGAGGTTTTAACTAAAAATCTAGTCAAAGAATTAAATGTAAGATTTAAAGATGTTGAAATAATTAACGGATACGGTCCTACTGAAGCAACTTGCGGCGTTTCTGCTTGCTATATTAATGACGAGCACTTAATTGCAGAGGATTCCTTACCCATTGGATATTCCGGTGAAAATATTGGGTTTTATATTGAAAAGGACGGTAAAATAATCGATGACGATAACACCGATGGAGAATTGATTTGTACCGGTGACAGCGTTAGTAATGGCTATTATAAAAACCCTGAACTTACTAAAGAAAAATTCTTTACAACAAAAGATAATAAAATGGCCTATAGGACAGGTGATATTGTTTATAAAAAAGGAAATCTTTATTATTTTAAAGAAAGAAAAGATTTCCAGGTAAAACTACATGGCTATAGAATTGAATTAGACGATATTACAAATAATATTCAAAATATTGAATATATTGACAACTGTATCACTATACCCGTTTATAAGGACGGTAAGGTAAGCCATTTAACCTCTTTTGTTATTTTAAATAATAAAACGGATTTAAAAGGATTAAAATTGAATATAGATATAAAGAATAAATTAAAGAAATCCATACCTAGTTATATGATTCCTAAAAAAATAATAGCAGTAGACAAATTCCCATTAAATATTAATGGAAAAATAGACAGAAAGAAATTATTGGAGGATTTTAGGTAATGATAACACAATTTGGTGATTTATTTTCTCTATATGTCTATTTTATATTACTACTACCGGCTATTATCTTAGGAATTTTAGGTAAGAAAATTAAGTATTATGGATTTATAGTATCTATCCCTTGTCTATTTTTAATATTTGTAGACAATATGAATTTGTCATGGAATATAAAGATCTATATAAACTTAATACAGTTTATTCTTTACTTGGTTTACCAATTTGCATTAATAATATTCTTTACAAATTATTGGAAAAATAATAAAAATAAATATGTTTACTATATTGTTCTTGTTTTAAGTATATTGCCCTTATTTTTAGTAAAACTATCACCTCATGTGAAAATGCCTCCTATTGGCTTTATTGGTATTTCATATTTGAGTTTTAGAATTTGGCAAATTATAATCGACACTAAGGACGGTAACTTTAAGCATAAAAATATACTGGATATTTTTTATTTCATAACTTTTTTCCCAACAATTTCTGCTGGACCAATAGACAGACAAAGAAGATTTTTTAAAGAAATTAATAGTGATATAAATAATATAGACTATATTAATAATTATTTAATAGATGGGTTTAAAAAAATTGTCCTGGGAATACTTTATAAATTTGCCATAGCTTCTTTTATAAATGAACGTATATTGGAAAATTTACACTATCTACCTAAGAATTATGCTTTTTTAGCTACGATTATATATATGTACGCCTATACACTCTACCTGTTCTTCGATTTTGCCGGTTATACAAATTTTGCAATTGGAACAAGTTATTTCTTAGGAGTAAAACCTCCTGAAAACTTTAAAAAGCCATTTTTAGCTAAAAATATGAAAGAATTTTGGAACAGGTGGCATATATCCCTATCAAAATGGTTTAGTGACTATATATTTAGTAGATTTTTATTAAATAATTTAAGAAACGGTAATTTTAAAAGTAGAAAACTTGCTACAAGAGTAGCCTTTTTAATTACTATGGGAACAATGGGTATATGGCACGGTTTTGAACTACATTATATACTTTATGGTCTCTACCAAGGTATATTACTAGTAATAACCGACATTTATTTAAGTTCAAAAATATACAAGAATTTTAAAACAAAAAAATTATATGCTCCAATAAGTATAATAGTATGTTTCCAATTTATAGCCTTTGGTATGCTATTATTCTCAGGGTATTTATTTAAATAATTTAGGAGGAAATTATGGATTACGAAAAAATCGCTTTAGAAATAATGGAAGAAATTACAGATACTGATGAAATAAACGAAAATATGGACCTAGATCTGTTTGAAGCCGGTTTAATAGACTCTCTTTCAACTATAAGTATAATATTATTAATAGAAGAAAAAATGGGCTTGGTATTACAGCCTACTGATTTCGAAAGAGATGATATTGCAACAGTTAATAATTTTATACAATATTTAAAAAATAAAAATGAAGAATAGTGAAAAAAATAAAACATTAAAAAATATTATGACAATTATAATACCTATTATTTTTTTTATAATAATTTTAATAGGTATTAATAAATATTTTTCTAACTATATTGAAGATAATTACAAACCAGGTATTGGCTCAATATATTCAAATGAAGTTAAAGACAAGGGGATTTCCTTATTAAATGAAACTTTAAAATCCAATGATATATTATTAATGGGTTCTTCTGAATTGCCTGTTCCCGTTGATCAAAATCCTAGGAATTTATTTCCTAATAATATATCACCAAAAAATTTAACCATTACCGGAGCTCCTCATGTTCAAAGTCTACTAAACGCAATAAAATTAGGTGCACTGGAAACCAACCCTAATAATAATATTACTATAATTATTTCATTACAATGGTTTATGACTGAAGAAATTGATATTGACGGATTTAATTCTAATTTTTCAGAATTACAGTATTGCAAATTAATGAATAATAAAAAAATCAGTACAGAACTAAAACAAAGGATATCCGGTAGAGTATATGAACTAACGAAGGATTCTCAGCTTAGTTCAAACGTTAAAGTATATTCTAAACTTATGAAAAATGATAGACTTGCAGGAAAAGTAATTAATCCTTTTATTTTCTTAAAAGAAAAAGGATTATATTTAAAAAATTCTTATGAATCATTACCCTTAATTAATGACCATAAAGACAGTAACAAAAAAGAAATACTTAATTTAGATTTTAATCAGTTGGAAATAGTAGCCGAAGAACAGGCAAAAAAATTAGTTACTAGTAATAATTTTTTTACTGAAGACGAATATTATGAAAAAAATATAGCACCAAACTTAGAAACTATTAAAAACATGTACCAAAATGTAGATTTGCAAAACTCTAAAGAATTTCAAGACTATCTGATTTTATTAGATCTATGCTCTGAGCTAGGAATAAAACCATATATTGTAATTGTATCTACAAATGGTTACTACTATGACTATACAGGCTTATCTAAAGATAAAAGATACTCCTATTATGACAAGGCTATCAATATGGCAAAAGAACATGATTTCCAAGTATTGGATTTAAAGGATTATGAATACGAAAAATACTTTTATTATGATGTCATGCATTTAGGTTGGAAAGGTTGGTTGAAAATTAGTGAAGAAATGGCAAGATATTTTAAATAAATTAAATGAAAACACATTTTTCATTATAATAAAAAATACTTTAATTCTATTATTGATTTTTATATTATTAATAAATTTGAAAAATGCAAAAATAGATTTTATATATGAAAACTTTTAAAACACTAAAAATTAACCATCAATTGTAAAATATGCTAAAATATATAATTGATGGTTAATTTATATAAAAATAATTAAAGGGCTTAATAATATGAAAAGAATGATTTATCATATTCCATACTATGTAGATAAAGATAGACATAGCGGTTCTCATATTAGACCAATTAAAATGCTAAATGCCTTTAAAAACATTGGTTATGATGTTGACATTATTATGGGATATGCTGCACAAAGAGAAGAAGCAATTGATAAAATAAAAAATAATATTCTAAATGGTGTAATATATGATTTTTGTTATAGTGAAAGCTCTACAATGCCAACTTTACTAACAGAAAAAAACCATATACCTACACATCCATTTTTAGATTTTGGTTTTTTTAGATTTTTAAAAAATCACGGTGTAAAAATCGGATTATTTTATAGGGATTGTTATTGGCTATTTGAAGAAGGAACAAAGGGAGTTTCAAACTTCAAGAAAAAGGTGAGTAATTATTTTTACAGATATGATTTAAAAAAATATAGTAAATTGCTTGATGTTTTTTACTTACCTACAACTCTTATGAAGGATTATATTCCTATGAAGTTTAATGGTAAATACGAACAATTGCCACCGGGAATTGACAAAAGTCAACAAGTAAACAAGAATACTGTAGACTATAATACTAATTATATAAAAATATTTTATGTTGGTGGAATAGGTCCAATGTATAATATGGACTTACTTTTTCAAGCAGTATCAGAACTTGAAAACATCAAATTAACAGTATGCTGTAGGGAAAATGAATGGATTTCCGAAAAACCTAGACTGGAAAAATATTTAAATAAAAACATTGAGATAATTCATAAATCAGGTTTAGAATTTAAGGATGACATTGAAAGTTCACATATAGCATCTGCTTATTTTGAACAATCTGAATATAGACGATTTGCAATGTCTGTTAAACTATTTGAATACTTGACTTATAACAAACCTGTTTTAAGTGTAACAAATACAGCTGTTGGTGAATTTGTTAATGAGTATAATATAGGATGGAATATTCCTTATAATAAAATATCACTAAAAAATTTCTTAATTGAATTAAGAGATAACAAAAATTTAATAAAAGAAAAAGCAAATAATATAAAATATGCTTTAGAAGAAAACACTTGGGAAGCTAGAGCAAGAAAAGTTGCTAAGGATTTAAGTTAGGAGAGAACATGAAAATACTATCTATAATTGGTGCTAGACCACAATTTGTAAAGGAAGCTATAATACAAAAAGAAATAAACAAATATAAGGATATTGAAGAAATAGTTGTTCATACTGGACAACATTATGATGAAAATATGTCCGATATTTTCTTTCAAGTTTTAAATATGAAAAAACCGGATTACAATTTAGGAATTAATGGTTCCTCCCATGGTCAAATGACTGGTAATATGTTAATTGAAATCGAAAAGATCATGGTAAAGGAAAAACCGGATGTAGTTATACTTTATGGTGATACAAATTCTACATTAGCCGGTGCAATAGCTGCATCAAAATTAAAAATAAAGGTTGCCCATATTGAAGCAGGACTTCGTCAAGAACCTAAGGATATGCCTGAGGAAATAAACAGAGTTATAACCGACAGGATTTCAAATTATCTCTTTGTTCCTAGTGATTATGGACTAAAGAACTTAGAAGGAGAAGGTATTAAAAACAATGTATTTTTTACCGGTGATGTAATGTATGATATCTACCTAGAAATGATACCTTATTTTGACAATTCCTTAATAGAAAAGCTAAATTTGGAGGCAAACAACTATATTGTTATGACCTTACATAGGGACTTTAATGTAGATGACCCTAAAAAATTACAAACAATATTGGAACAAGTTGCTATGGTTAATAGCGAAACACCGGTAGTTTGGCCTATTCACCCAAGAACTGCCGCTAGAATAAAAGCCAATAATCTAGAAAAATATATAAAGGATTTGAAAATCTTAGAACCAATAGATTATTTAAACTTAATGGGACTTGTACAAAACTGTAAAAAAGCCTTAACTGATAGTGGCGGATTCCAAAAGGAAAGTTATTTTGCAAATAAAGAAGGTGTTGTTGTAATGCCGGACACATCTTGGAGGGAATTAACCGATAAAGGAATTAACCTACTAGCAGAACCTAATGAAATATATGAAAAAATCATGGAAAATAACAATACAAAATTTGAAAAAGGAATTTACGGCAACGGTGATTCTGCAAAACAAATAATTAAAATATTACATGATAACTAAAAATTAATAAAACACTAAAAATCCAATTTACTGGTTTTTTAGTGTTTTTAGTTTTTTAGTCAATAATTTATAGTATTGGGCACTAATTCTTAAATACTAATTTAAATTTAGCAATAACACCTATAAATACTCCAACTATTAAGATGAAAATAACTAAAGATTTTACTAGTAAAATTATTGTCATTATTTTCAAAACTTTAAATTGAATGTTATTATAGTTTTTTATAAAGTCTTTTGTGGTTAAAACATCAACAATGCTGGAAAAATTTCCATAACCCAGCTCTATTAAATCTTATTTTCAAGTACTTGAATTTAGTTCATATTACCTATATCTTTTTAGTAAGCTCAAATTATATCCACCTATAAATAAACTTCCTTATTAAAATATTTTATTCTATAATTACCTATCTTTTAAGTCCAAGCTTTTTTCAGTCTTTCTATGCAGTTTTCTATATCCTTATATTTAATATGGGCAAGTCCAATTAAAATCAATTTACTCTCCTTATTTTCTTGGTGCCAATTTCCCTTGGAAGTGTAGACTTTAACACCTTGTTTTTCAGCAGAGGTTAAAATTTCTTCATAGCTTTTCTCCTTAGGAAATTCCAGTAAAATCCATATTCCAGCCCCCGATTTAAGTATTTTAATTTCACTATTAAATTTACTTAATTTCTTTACAAATAAATCATGATTTTTTTTAAAACTAACACATAATTTTCGAATATGTCTTTTATAATCACCGGATTCAATAAACCTTGCAACAATATACTGATCAATTAAAGAAACTGAACAATTGTACTTATTTGTTTTTTCCTTATATTTTTCAACAAGATATTTAGGTAAAATTACATAGCCCATTCTAATAGCTGGAGAAATGGACTTTGAAAAAGTTCCTAAATATATTACCCTGTTATTTTCATCAATGGATTGTAATGATGGTATTGGCTTAGTATAATAGGTAAATTCACTATCATAATCATCTTCAATAATATATGAATTATTCTTTTCTGCCCATTTTAAAAGCTCATAGCGCCTTTTTATGGACATAACTATTCCTGTAGGAAACTGATGTGATGGTGTAGTATAAATTGCTTTTATTTTTTCAGAAATAACTTCCTCAGGTATTTTTATACCTTCTTTATCTATTAAAATTTTTTCTATATTAGAGCTTTCTTCAAAAATTGAATATGCATCATGATAACAGGGTTCTTCTACAGCTACAGTACCATTGTTTAATTCAAGTAAATTAATAATTAATTGTAAAGAATCCTGTAAGCCATTTGTAATAATAATTTGATTTTCACTACAGTTTACTCCTCTTGATTCGTACAAGTATTTTCTTAATTCATTTCTTAAAAAAACACTTCCCTTTTCATTTTTTAAATTACATACTTCTTCATAATTATTTAAAGCTTCCAAAGAATATTTTCTCCACTTTGCTTTTGGAAATAAATTATTTGAAAAATGTAAGTCAAAAACCATACTATTGTTTTTAATCTTAGTTTTATTTTTTATTTCTTCTTCCTTAAAATCTTCCCTATTAGCTTTGTTTATCTTTGGTATATTTAAAACTTCAAAATTAGAACCCTTCTTAGACTCTATGTATCCTTCTGCTTCTAGTTGAGCATAGGCAGAATTAACAGTATTTCTACTTACTTCCAACTTTTCTGAAAGGGTCCTGCTTCCCATTAATTTTGTTCCCGCAACTATTTTTCCCGATATAATATCATCTAATATATTGTTATAAATTTGTAAATAATAAGGCTCTTTCGAATTTTTATCTATATAAATCATAATTACCTCCACTGGTACTATCTAATTTACTTTTCTGGCTCTTGTTATGGTGTCAGTATAACGTTATCATAAATATATTGTTATAACAATAGAATTAATTGGAGGTTAATAATGAATCAAAATTTGAAAATAGAATTTACTAATAGTTTAATTGGCGGAGTAATTATGGATGTTACAACTCCTGAACAGGCTAAAATCGCTGAAGAAGCTGGAGCTTGTGCTGTAATGGCTTTAGAAAAAATCCCGGCTGATATTAGAATTGAAGGTGGAGTTGCTAGAATGAGTGACCCTAAAATGATAAAAGAAATTATGGCTTCAGTAAATATACCTGTAATGGCAAAGGTAAGAATTGGTCATTTTGTCGAAGGAGAAATTCTTGAGGCTTTAAATATTGACTGTATTGACGAAAGTGAGGTACTATCCCCTGCAGACAATGAAAATCATATAAATAAAAATAAATTTAAAACCCCCTTTGTCTGTGGAGCTAAAAATTTAGGAGAGGCTTTAAGAAGAATAACAGAAGGTGCTTCAATGATAAGAACAAAAGGGGAACCTGGAACTGGCGATATTGTCCAAGCAGTAACCCATATGCGTGAAATCAACAGACAGATAAAAATAGTTTCTTTTATGGATGAAGACGAATTATTTACAGAAGCTAAAAAGTTACAAGTTTCTTATGAATTACTAAAATATGTACATGATAATAAAAAATTACCGGTAGCAAATTTTTCAGCTGGCGGAATAGCAACACCTGCTGATGCAGTTTTAATGATGAAATTAGGAGCCCAAGGAGTATTTGTAGGTTCCGGTATCTTTAAATCAGGCGATGCTGTAAAACGAGCTAAAGCCATTGTTAAAGCTGTGAAAAATTATAATAAGCCTAAAATAATTGCAGAACTTTCCGAAGACTTAGGAGAGGCTATGGTTGGAATTAATACAAGTGAAATTGAGATAAAAATGTCTGAAAGGGGAATTTAAAATAATAAATGAAATCAATTAATAGTGGTTCTATAATTTATAGTGTTGATGAAAATAAATCTATTATTACTATTTGACAAAGAACCTTTTAAACTTTTACCACATTCTCTTTATACATTAAAAAATCCTTTTAGCTAAGAGCCAATATGTCTTAATTAAAAGGATTTTTAACAATTTATATAAGATTATATTTCTTCTACAATAAAGAATACTTCAAATCTTATTCATATAACTATCTTTTTTTGTTTTTGAACAAATACACTCCTGATCCACCTAAAGCAATACCAACTATAGATAACATTGACATATCCATAATCCCAGTTTTTGGTAATTTATTCTCATCTTTTTTTGAATCAACTACCTTTGTTTCTTTTTCTGGTTTTGTTGCATCTGTTAATTTTGTTACATCTGTTGGTTTTGTTGCATCTGTTGGTTTTGTTGCATCTGTTGGTTTTGTTGCATCTGTTGGCCTTGTTGCATCTGTTGGTTTTGTTGCATCTGTTGGTTTTGTTGCATCTGTTGGTTTTGTTTCTTCTTCTGGAGCTGGTAATCCACCACCATAGCCTGTTTCACCTGGAGCTGGTAATCCACCACCGTAGCCTGTTTCACCTGGAGCTGGTAATCCACCACCGTAGCCTGTTTCACCTGGAGCTGGTAATCCACCGCCATAGCCTGTTTCACCTGGAGCTGGTAATCCACCACCATAGCCTATTTCGCCTGGAGCTGGTAATCCACCACCGTAGCCTATTTCACCTGGAGCTGGTAATCCACCACCGTAGCCTATTTCGCCTGGAGCTGGTAATCCACCACCATAACCTGGTACACCTGGAGCTGGTAATCCACCGCCATAGCCTAATATTTCATCTGGAGCTGGTAATCCACCACCGTAGCCTATTTTGCCTGGAGCTGGTATTCCACCACCATAGCCTGTTTCACCTGGAGTTTGTAATCCACCGCCATAACCTGTTACGCCTTGAGTTGGTATTCCACCACCATAACCTTGCTCTGATGCTAAAGTTTTTGTACTAAACAATAACATTACAGCTACAACAAAAAACACAAATGTTTTCTTTAAACTTTTACTTTTTCTTATCATTTCTTCCTCCTTATACATTATATATATTATAGGGTAAAATTTATATTTTTTCAATTATATTTAAGTATATATGTTTTTGTATAAGGAAAAATAATTAATATATGCCTTCCCTAAACTTTAAATCTATCAATATAAAAATAGATTATAGTATTACACACTCTTCTTGCAAAACAACTCTTACCAAGAACATAAACCAACTTAAACAATTTTATATTCTAATAAAAATTTAAATATTAGATTCTTTAGCTATTGTCATATTATATATTCTTTTCTTTGGTCCATATATTGATAGTAATATTGATACAATTATTATGAAAACAATTATAAAAATTGAATATATTGGAATAGTCCAAGCTGTTCCCCACTGTGTAGTAATCAGCTTATTAAAAAGAAATTTGTTTATTGGTACTCCAATTAAACATCCTATTACTATTCCTAACACACCATAAATAACGGCCTCTGTTCCTATTATTTTTATAATCTGACTATTTTTCGTTCCTATAGCCTTCATAATCCTATACTGATTCATTCGAGAAGACACACCCATGGAAATATTATTTATAATATTAAATATGGCTATTAGAGCAATAATAATAAGAAATCCATACATAAATAGGGCAAATGAATAATACGCTCCTATGGTTTCTTCATTTTCTAGTCTCAAATCAGAAAAAATAAACTCATTTCCAACTCTATTTCTAATCTCATTAATATCTTCTTCTGCAATTTTATTCTTTAATTGTAAATCAACTATTGTATAATTTTTTTGCTTAGTTATTTTTGTAAATAATTCTTCGGAACAAATTATCGTTTCTATATTTTTATTATTTTTAAATGGAGATTTTGATAAGACACCTGAAACTTTAAGATTTATTTCTTCCTCATTAATATTTATAGAAATATTATCATCTATTTTATTTTTGTTTTTTTCGGAATAAACTATTAAAGCTCCATTATTATTCTTTATCTTATCCAGGCTTCCTTTTATTAAATCATCTTTTGCCCAGTCAAGCTGCAAATCATCATAAGAAACTAAGTTTATTTTTTTACTTACCCCATCTATTTTTCCATTAAGGTCATATACAAGTTTTCTTCCGTATACCTTATCTACAGATTTGTTTAATTTTATATCCTCTATTAGATTACTTTTTATAGAATTAGAATTATTCCTACTTATTATTGAAATATCTGGAGTATTTTTATTTAAAGGGGAAATGGCATGATTCATAAAATGTATAGCAGTATTAAATGCTAAGAATAAAATAATGCTAAAGGCAAATGATAGAACTATTAATATGCTTTTTCTTTTATTCTCCTTTGCATGATAAATCCCCAAAGCTGTATCAACATGAAATATTTTTAGATTAGCAGCCTTCTTCGCTCTATATTCACCTTCCCTATTTCCTGATAATGCTACTAAAAGAGAGGTTTGTGAAGCTTTTTTTGCAGGAATTCTAGCCGACAATAATACAGTTATAAGTCCAACTAATATTCCTAGAACTATACCTATCCAACTTATGCCCAATGCCGGTAAATCCTTAAAGTATACAGGACTCATAAATTTAAGGGTAGCACAAAGTAACCATACAACTATAAGAGCTAATATGATACCTAAAGGCATAGAGCTTACACACCAATTTAAAGCTTCTCTCCTAACTATTTTTTTCACTTGTTTAGGTGTTGCTCCCAAGCAACGTAATGAACCAAAAAATTCTATACGTCTTGTTATTTCGTTACTTAAACTGCTGCTAATCATTAATATTCCCGAAATAGTCACTAATATGGCCAATATAATTGCAGCTATATAAAGTTGCATCATATAGTTATCATCACTTTGTAACATTAGCCCCAATAGTTTTGTATTTTCTCCTACTTGGTTTTTATCTATTCCATAGTCTTGGCAAATATTTGATATTGCTTTTTGTATATTGGTGTAAGATGTAAATTCTACATAGAACATATTTTTATTTTTGGAAAATTCACCATCCTCCACTGCTAATAATTTATTAAATACTTCTATTTTCATCATTCCACCTATTGAATCATTTTTTGTTATCATAGATGTATCATTAACAAATCCACAAATATTTAATTTCTTAGTCTTGCCTGATGGGAATTTTAAGTTTACAGTATCTTCTAATTGAACATTCAACCTATCTTTAGAATTATTAGTTAGTATAATGTCGTTGTCTTTTTTAGGAAATCCCCCTTCTACTTTTTTTATAGAAGGGAAAAATTCAAAAAAATCATTCTCTATTCCCATAAAGACCCCATTCGATTCTCCTATTAATAAATTTTTATCTAAATTATAATTATATACATCATACCAACTTGAATGCTTAACATCTTTTCTTTTAGATATTTTTTCAGCCTGTTTAGAGCTTATGTTCTTTAAACTTATATGCCATGCACCATCACTATTAACTGTTTGTATTTTTTGACTTCTAATTTCCATATCTGCCATACTAAAAATTACAGTAACTAAAAATACAGCTAGTAAGATACAAATTCTTGTCATTCTACTTTTCTTTTTATGATATCTAGAAGAAATCCAAACTAAATCAAGATAGTGTTTCATTTCAATTTCCTCTATTGTTATTGTTTTTAACATCTACTTTAACTTTACCATCAACTATTTTTATAATTCTCTTTGAATAATTTGTTAGTTTTAAATTATGTGTAATCATTAAAATTGTTTGATTATAAAGTTCCGATGCCTTTAATAGTAGTTCTATAACTTCCTCTCCGGTTTTCGTGTCCAAGTTTCCTGTTGGTTCATCTGCTAAAATCAACATTGGTTTTGTAATTAATGCCCTACCAATAGCCACTCTTTGTTGTTGCCCTCCTGATAATTGACTAGGCAAGTGATGTCTACGATCCAATAGGCCTAAAATATTTAATATTTCATCTACTTCCTTCTCTTCTGGTTTTTTATAATCCAATAAAATTGGAAATATTATATTCTGCTCTACATTTAGCTCAGCTATTAGATTAAATGACTGAAAAATAAAACCTATATTCTGTCTTCTAAAAATAGTACGCTCCTCTTCATCTAAGGAATAAATATTTTTCCCTTTTATATAAACTTCTCCTGATGTAGGATTTAATAATCCTCCTATACAATTTAATAATGTAGATTTTCCTGAGCCTGATTCACCAATGACAGTTACAAATTCTCCTTTTTTAACATTTACAGATATATTATCAACAGCATTTATTTTTATCTCATTATTACCATAAACTTTACATAAGTTTTTAACTTCTAAAATATCCATATTTAAGCAGCTCCATTTTCTACATCAACTTCAATAATTATTTATGTTTTATCTATATAGTTTCTTTATTTATTATTCTTATTGAGTACACTATAATATGCTATTGACGAAAATTTATATACTATTATATAAAATACCATATACACTATTATCGTTATTATTTCTGCTTTTATGAAAACTTCCTTATTGGCTACTAAAATAACATTCATTAAATTATAAATTAGACTACTTGCTCCAATTAAATGAATTATAGAGATTATTAATGGTGTAAAGAAGATTGTTCTTGTTTGTTTTCCAATATTTCTTTTTATTTCCTTCTTGCTCATTCCAATTTTATTTAAAATTCCTATATTTTTAGCATCTTCTATTCCTTCTGAGATTTGCTTATAGTAAATTATCATAATCATAGCTACTATAAAGACTAGTGAAAGAAGTATGGTAACTAAATATATACCTGTATGCATTCCCTTAAAGTTCTCTTCACCCTTAATTTTATTGTCTAAATTAAATACTCTAAAGCCATCTTCATATACGCCATATTTTTCATATAAGTCCCTATCTATATCTGCCAAGGTTGAATTTATTTCTTCCTTGTCGCCGGAAATATCAAAGTATATTGTTGTAGTTCCCATAACCATTAATTTTTCATTTTCATTGTCTAAGTTTAAATCCCTTATTGTTTCTTCATAGATTTTTTCCTTATCCTTCACTATTAAAGTTGCTATTGAAAAAGTTGACATTTCTCTTTTCTTGAAATGATTATCAATTTCCTTAATATTTTCCTTTACCTTAAAATTAACATTATCAATTTTAAAGCTGTCTAAGTCATTTTCCTTGTTTTGATATAGTAGTATTTCATTATCCTTTAAATCTATTTTTTCTCCCGTTACCTTCTTATAATCCTCTAAGTCAAATACACTAAATAATTGTAAATTCCTTATATCACTAAAATCTCCATCACTTATTTTTTTGAAATTTCCGCTTTCTGTTTTTATTGTGGTAATATCGTATTGGGAAATATTATAATAATCTCTTATTTCTAAATTTTTATTTTCTGTATTTTTCTTAACTATTTCCCCAACGTTTTTCTCTTTTTCTTCGTCTATTTCATCGTATCTAATATCAACATCTGAAGGATAAAATGAGTTTATTACATCTTCTCCACCAATAAAAAGTGAAGTTGTTGTTACTAGCATTACTAAAACCATGGTGCTAATTATACAAATGTTAGCAAGACTTACTGCATTTTGTTTCATTCTAAACAACATTGATGAAATAAAGGTCATATTTTTAGATTTGTAGTAGACTTTTTTATTTCTCTTTAAGATTTTAAGTATTGCTATACTTACAGTTGTAAAAAGAAGATAGGTTCCAATTATTACTAAAATTACAGCTATGAAAAAAATAACCATAGCATCCATAATGTTTTTTGTACTTTGAGCCAATACATAGCCTGTTACCATACATATTATTCCAATAATTGTTAAAACTATATTAGCCTTAGGCTCCTTCTCACCTTTTTCCGATTCTTTTAACAGCTCTAAAGGTTTAAGTTTTCTTACTCTTATAATATTTCCAATAAGAACTACTAGAAAAATTACTAAATATACAAGTATGGTCTTTACTATACTTTCAAAATCAATATAAATATAGTCCCTTAATTCTAAAGACATAAATCTTGATACTAACAAAAATATAGCTGTACTAAAAATTAGACTTGCAAGTATTCCTATGAACAGGTTTATTATTGTTAAAGTTACATTTTCGTATATCATTATTTTAGATATACCTTTTTTATCTACCCCTAGCATATTTATAAGACCTAGCTCTCTGTCCCTATTTCTTACTAGGAATTTATTGGTATATATGAGAAATATTACAGAAAATATTCCAATTATATAGGTTCCAAACTCCAGTACCATTTCTATATATGCTCCACCACGTGATTGTAAAATATCTTGGTTGTTTTGGATTGCAAGAAAGATGTAAAACATAAAAATGGTTATTGAAGAGGTAATTATATAGGGAATATATAAGGTTTTATTATTCTTAATATTTTGGATTGCAAATTTCCTATAAATTCTATTCAATGCTCTCACCACCTGATAAAAGCATCATCTGTGTTTTTACTATTTTGTTATACATCTCCTCGTTGTTTAAGCTGCCCTTATAAATATCGTAGTAAATTACCCCATCTTTAATAAATAAAACCCTGCTGGCCCTACTTGCTGCCATTGCTGAATGAGTAACCATTAAAATCGTCTGGCCTGTTTTATTTATTTCTTCAAATAGGTTTAACAGTTCCATACTTGAATTAGAGTCCAATGCTCCAGTTGGTTCGTCTGCAAGAAGTAATTTCGGTTTTGTTATTATAGCCCTAGCTACTGCTACCCTTTGCTTTTGTCCTCCCGATATTTCATAGGGATATTTGTTTATTATATTTTCAATATTTAAAGCTTTTGCTATTGGTTTTAATTTTTCTTCCATGGTCTTTACTCTTTCATTTGCTAAAACCAATGGTAATAGAATATTATCCTTATTATTTAGAGAATTTAAAAGATTAAACTCCTGATAGACAAAACCAAGATTTTCCCTTCTAAATACTGCCATTTCACTTTCTGAACTTAGTGAAATATTTTTCCCATCTAATATAATCTTTCCTGATGTTGGATTGTCTATGGTGGCTATTAAATTTAATAAGGTCGATTTACCTGAACCCGACTCCCCCATTATTGCAATAAATTCTCCTTTTTCTACAGAGAAATTTATATCCTTCAAAGCTTCTACTGTTGTAGAACTAAGTTTTGTTTTATATATTTTTCTTAAATTATTAATTTCTAGTATTTTCATATTTTTCCTCTTTTCTTAACTTATTAACTATATTTTAAGTTATTTCCTATCTTCTTGCCTTAGTCCTAGCTTACAGAATTTACTTGAATCTTACATTTTGTCACTTTACTTTTACGACAAATAAAAAAACCTCAAATTCACTTTGAGATTTTTGTCTTAATTTTCAATTATTTCCCTTCTCTTTAAATTAATAATGAAATCTGTTCCCTTATTTACTTCTGAATGGATTTTGTAACTATATTTAAACTTGTCTAATATTTTATCAACTAAATATAGCCCTATTCCTGTTGAATTTTTATCTAACCTGCCATTTTCTCCTGTATAACCCCATTTAGTAATATTTTGCAAATCATTTTCAGGTATTCCTATACCTGTATCTTCAATATGGAGTATGTGGGGATTATTTTTTTCATTATAAATTTTAATTCCGCCCTTTTCAATATATTTTATTCCATTAAAAATTATCTGTTGAATAACGTAGGACAACCATTTTTCATCTGTTAAAATATCTATGTCATCAATATTAATATCTACAAACAATTTCTTTTTGAAAAAGAATAGTTTATATTTTTTTATTGAGTTGTTTATTATTTTTTTTAATGAAATATTTCTAAAGACATAGTCTTGACTTAAGTTTTCAAATTTCATATAGTTAATCATTTGGTCAATATATTCATTGACCCTTAACAATTCCATTTTTACTTCATTGTTTTCTTCTCTTTCAGAAATTAACGATATTGTCGAAATAGGAGTTTTAACTTGATGAACCCACATTGTTAAATATTCATTTTGTTCATTGTATAATTTGCTATTTCTTTCTTTTTCTTCCACTAGCTGTTTGTTTTTATTTAAATATAAATTATGGTAACTTCTTTCTAATTCATTATTTTCAAATTTAATATTCTCATAATCCTCTTCAAAGGTATTATCTTCTAAATATTTCAAGGTTTCTATAACCAAATTATATTTACTATACCTATAAATAACTATTGGAAGGGAAACTCCACAATAGAGTATAATCCCATAAATAGATATTCTTATGTCCAGTCTATATATAAAAAGTATTAATAAAAATACAAGGCTAAATATAATGCTACTTAAAAAATATGACTTATTTGCATCTATGAATTTTTTCATTGGATAATATAACCCATTCCTTTTTTAGTTTTTATTAAATCCTGTATTCCAATTAACTCCAATTTTTTTCTAAGTCTGTTAATATTTACTGTTAAAGTGTTGTCATCTATGAAACTATCTGTATTCCATAACTTGTCCATAATTCTATTTCTTGAAATAACTTTATTAATATTTTCCATTAAAATTTCTAAAATTAAAAATTCATTTTTTGTTAAAGACTCTACTTTTTCTTCATACTTTACAGTCATATTGTCCGTATCCAGTATTACTCCCTTATATTCCAATATAGAATTACTTAATTCAAATTCATAAGTACGTCTTAGTAAGGCCTTTATTTTTGCAATTAAAACCTGTATTTCAAAAGGTTTCGAAATGAAATCGTCCCCTCCATGATTTATTGCAGTTATTAAATTTAAACTATCTGATGCAGATGTTAAAAATATAATTGGCGTCTTTGAAAATTCTCTAATTCTTTCACACCAGATAAAACCATTTAAAAACGGTAACTTTATATCCATTAATACCAAATCCGGATTATAATCCTTAAACTCTTCAATAACCCTTTCAAAATCTTCCACTTTTCTAGCATCATAGCCCCAATTTTTTAATTGTTCTTCAAGTTCTGTGGCTATAGCTAATTCGTCTTCTATTATAAATATTTTTTTCATATTTTCACCTTTTTTTGTAAATAGTTTTTTAAATGCTATGATAATTATATACTATTATAGGGTATTATCTATTTGAAGTCATTTAAAAGGAGGGGAAGTTGATTTGATTTGGAATTATGTTTTAGGCTCATCTATTGCACTAATAATACTAATTATCTTAGTTATACTCATTTATTCTATTTTAAATTACAGATCTGTTAAAAAAAGAAGAAAGTACTTTGAAGATCTACATAAAAGTATTACAATTGGCTCCGAAGTAATTTTTTCCAATGGTATTTATGGAAAAGTAAGAAAAATACAAGATGATTATTTAGAAATAGAGGTTAAATCTGGTGCTGTTCTTAAAGTCAGTAGATACGCTGTTTCAGAAATAATTAAGTAAAATTTAGATACCAGTTAGCCAATGTAAAATTTTTAAAAAAATCTTTAAAATCTAAATCCCTAAAAACTCAACTTTTATATTCCAAAAAGAGTTTTTTTGGCATTTTTGAAAAAGAACCGCTATTTTTCAATGTTTTTAGGGTATAATAGATATAAGATAAGCAACAATATTATTATTAATTTATATTAGGAGGAACTATTATGCCAAATATTGTATTAACTAGAATTGATAACAGACTTATTCATGGTCAAGTAGCAACACAGTGGACAAACTCCATAGGAGCAAACCTTTTATTAGTTGCAAACGATAAAGTTGCCGGAGATAAAATGAGACAAAGTCTAATGGACATGGCAGCACCTACTGGTGTAGCAACAAGATATTTCACAATCCAAAAGACAATCGATATTATCGGTAAAGCAGCTGAAAGACAAAAAATATTTATTATAGCTGAAACACCACAAGATGTTTTAAAACTTGTTGAAGGTGGAGTTCCTATTAAAAAAGTAAATATAGGAAATATGCATATGGCTGAAGGAAAACGTCAAGTAGCTAAAGTTGTTGCTGTAGATGATGATGATGTTGAAACCTTCAAAAAATTACAAGATAAGGGAATAGAACTCGAAATAAGAAGAGTTCCTACTGAATCTTCCGAAGATGTGGACAAACTATTTAAAAAATAGTTAGTAATAAATTTTTAGAAGGAGGAAAGTATGATTCAAATTATATTGGTATTTATAGTTACTTTTATAGCAGCTATAGACCAATTCAGTTTCCTGGAATCGCTATATCAACCTATTGTAATGGGTCCAGTTATAGGTGCAATTTTAGGAGACATGAAAACAGGACTTGTTGTTGGTGGTTTCTATCAACTAATGACAATTGGTAATATGCCTATTGGTGGAGCTCAACCACCTAACGCCGTTATTGGTGGTATTATGGCTACAATATTAGCAATTTCAGTTGGATTAGAACCAAAAGCTGCAGTAGCAGCAGCTATACCTTTTGCAATCCTAGGTCAATCAGCAGTTACATTAATATTTACTTTAATGTCACCTATGATGACTAAGGCTGATGAGTATGCTCATAATGCAGATACAAAGGGTATTACAAAAATTAATTTTTTAGCAATGGCACTTTTAGGAACCGCTTTTGGAATTATTGGAATTTTATTCTTAATTGGTGGTAATGCATTAGCTGCACAAATTCAAGCTCTAAGTGATAATGTATGGTATAATGCAATTCAAAATGGTTTAACAGCTGCCGGTGGAATGATGAAATTCGTCGGATTTGCAGTATTACTTAAAGTAATGATGTCAAAAGATCTATGGGGATTTTTCCTTGGAGGCTTTGCTTTAGCTATTATAGTAGTTTCTATAGAGTCCTTAGCTAGCCCTGCACTGATCTTATTAGCATTAATTGGTTTCATGCTTGCGTTTTGGGATTATCAAACTCAAACAAAATTTAAGAATATTTCTGTAGATAGCTCAGGAGGTGACGAAGATGGCATATAATATTCCAAATACTTATAAGGATCAAACTCCTGCTGCTCCTTTAGATAAAAAGACGCTAAACAAAATGGCATGGAGATCACTATTTTTACAAGCTTCTTTTAACTATGAAAGAATGCAGGCCGGTGGATGGTTATGGGGAATACTTCCTGGTTTAGAGAAAATTCACACTAATAAAGATGACTTAGCAGCATCAATGTCCCATAACTTGGAATTCTTTAATACACATCCATTCTTAGTTACTTTAGTTATGGGTATTGTACTATCATTAGAACAAAACAAGGCTGATATTCCTACTATTCGTGCCGTTAGAGTTGCAGCAATGGGACCTTTAGGTGGTATAGGAGATGCTTTATTCTGGCTAACTCTTGTTCCTATAACTGCAGGAATTACTTCTAATATGGCTACAAAAGGAAGTATGGCCGGACCAATACTCTTCTTGTTGATTTTTAATATTGCCCAATTTGCAATAAGGTATTTCTTAATGCATTGGTCTTACAAAATGGGTACAAATGCTATTGATATTTTAACCCAAAATGCTAAGGAATTTACAAGAGCTGCTTCAATACTAGGAGTTTTCATAGTAGGTTCATTAATAGCTGTGTATGGTGGTGCAAATCTTAATATTAAAGTACCTAATGGTACAACAAACGCCGCTATTCCTATAACAACAATTGTTGAAAATGCAGAAATACCTCAATATGAGGATTATCTATATGCAAAAGATGAAGATGGTAATATTACTGAAGATTTAGCAGAAGGTGCTGCTATAGTAGAATTGGATAATGAAAGATCTGAAATCACTTTTAACCGTTATGAAGAACAACCTGTTGAAGTTGATATTCAAGGTGTTTTAGATACAGTTTTACCACAACTATTACCATTACTTATAACTTTAGGAATTTACTTATTAATGGTTAAAAAACAATTTACACCTATTAAATCTATAATACTATTATTAGTATTAGGTTTAGCTGGAACTATAATTCCAACAGCTATTGGCTTTCCAATAATCTGGCAAGTATAAGGGAGTAAAAGTAAAATAAAAAGGGAGCCTCTGGCTCCTTTTATTTTTAAGGAGGTATTATGAACGGAGTAATTCTTACAGCTCACGGAAATTTCTCGTCCGGTTTATACAGTGGATTGAAATTAATAGCTGGTGAAATGGAAAATGTAAAGGTTGTTGATTTTTTAGAAAATGATGGAACTGAAGGTTTAGATAAGAAGTTAACAGAAGCTTTAGAAAGCTTAAAAGAATACGATAATATAATTATATTAACCGATTTAGCTGGCGGAACTCCTTTTAATAGGTCAGTATTATTAACAAATGAAAATAGTAACATTAAAGTGTTAGCAGGTACAAATTTCCAAATGCTCTACACTGCAGCTTTTGAACCAATTGATGACCTAGAAGAGTTTTCCAATGCAATAATAAATACCGGTAAAGAAGGTATTACAGTTTTCAAATTACCTGTTGTAGAAGATAATAATAATGATGATTTTGAAGGAATCTAATTTGAATTTCTTATAATTAAAATCCTAAACCAACATATATGTATATTCTCTAAAAATTAGGAGATAGGTACATAAAATGTTGGTTTTTTTGTATCTTCTATTACTTGGTAAAATTGGTAAAATCACGCCCTCTCCCATAATCTTATTCTTAAGATTTAATTGACTTTTAAAGGCTTCAACTATACAATGTAGGTGATAGGAAGCATAATTAAATTATGTAGGAATACGTTTTTCTTTAGGAGGGAAAAATATGGGTAGTTCTGGTAGTAGCAATAAACCAAAGTTAGGTTTTTTAGCTGGAGCAATACAATTGCAAGTTCCTATTATCAATTCAAGAGAAGATATTGATAGACAATTAAAGGTAATTACAGACACGGTAAAATCAATGAAGTCGGGTTATCCAGGTTTAGAATTAATAATATTCCCAGAATATAGTCTTCAAGGATTAAATACAAAAAAATGGACTACTGAAGAATTTATTTGTGATATTCCTGGTAAGGAGTCTGATGCTATGGCAGATGCTTGTAAGGAAGCTGGAGTGTATGGTGTATTTTCAATTATGGAAAGAAATCCCGATCCAAATAAAAACCCTTATAATACAGCCATAATAATAGACCCTAATGGTGAGATAATACTTAAATATAGAAAAGTCTTTCCTTGGAATCCAATAGAACCTTGGGCTCCTGGAAATGAAGGTATACCAGTATGTGATGGTCCTGGTGGCAGTAAACTGGCAGTTTGCATTTGTCATGATGGAATGTTTCCTGAATTAGCAAGAGAAGCAGCCTATAAAGGATGTAATGTCTATATTAGAATATCCGGCTATAGTACAATAGTTAACGAACAATGGAAGTTGACTAATGCTGCTAATGCTTGGCATAATTTAATGTATAGTATTTCCGTTAACCTAGCTGGATACGATAATACTTTCTATTATTTTGGAGAAGGACAAGTATGTAACTATGATGGCACTACTTTAGTTCAAGGAGATAGAAATCCTAACGAAATCATAACAGCTGAAATTTTCCCTGTTCTTGCTGACAACGCAAGAAAATCTTGGGGATTGGAAAACAATATATATAATTTAGGGGCTAGAGGATATGTAGCAGAGCCCGGTGGAGAAAAAACTACTCATTTTACTTATATTAACGATTTGGCAAATGGTACTTATAAGCTTCCTTGGGATGATGAAATAGAAATAAAAGATGGTACTATCTATGGATATCCTAAAGAAGGCGGAAGATTTTAAAATAAAATTTTTTTAATAATAAAATGGTTCTTTATCAACTAGGTTGATAAAGAACCATTTTTGTATAAATTAAATATTTGTTTTTTAACTATTATAAGAAACCTTGTAAGCAAATTGGTCTCCTCTTGCAAAACTTATAGTGTACTCAATTATTTTTCCCTTATTATCATAACTAAGTCTTCTAATTCTTAAACAAGGTACACCTTGACTTACTTTTAAATAAAAAGCCTCTTCTTTTCCAACTATACTTGCTGAAAAATCTTCCTCAACATGATGTATTTTTCTATTATACATTTTTTCAAAAATATCGTATAGTGGTAATTCATTTAAAGTATCTTTTGTAATTTTAGAAAAATCATTATAGGGAATAAATGTAGTTTCCAACATCATTGGAGTTCCATCAGCTTCTCTAATCCTTATAAATCTTATAACCTTATCTCCTTCTTTAATTTTTAATTTATCGGAAACAAACTTATTAGATCTTTCAATGTGGAACTCTAAAACAGTTGTCTTTGGTTTTTTCCCTATGCTTTTCATCTGTTCTGTAAAGCTATAATAATCAGACAAATTATGTTTTTTACTATCTCTTGTAGCAACAAAGGTGCCTTTCCCGTGAATTCTCTCTATATATCCGTTTAATTCAAGTTCCGATATTGCCTGTCTTACTGTTGTCCTACTTAAACCATATAATCTACACAACTGTCTTTCAGATGGAAGCCTATCCCCCGGTTTCATAAGCTCCATTTCAGATACCAATATGTCAACTAATAATGAATAAAGCGGTATTTTATTCTTCTTTTCTAGTTTCATATCTTAAGCTAATTTATCGGTCCAAGGGGTAGCTGTTTCCTCTATAACTTTATTTAAGTCTTCTATATTTTTCTTACCTTCTGTTTTTAACCATTCATATCCTTTTTCTTCTGATTCCATAAAGGCATCTACACCTTTAGCCCAGGTAGCCCTACCACATAAAACTCCATTGAAAGTTGAGCCGGCTTCCTTGGCAAATCTTAATGTTTCTTGGAACATCTCTGTTGAAACACCTGCACTTAAAAATATAAATGGTAAATCTGATGCTTGACTTTGTTCTTTAAAATATTGTAAAGCTTCTTCTCTTGTATATATATAATCTTCTCCGTAACCTTCAACATAATCCATATTTACAGGTACTTCCATTTTTAATACATCTACATTGTATCTATCTTCAGAAAATAATCTCATTGCATCATTTACCTTATGAGGTTTTATTTTTGCATATTCTTTTGACTTAGAATCTTCAATTTTTGCATCATATGATATTATTTCTAGGAAAAATGGAATATCTTCTCCAACACATTCAGAGCCTACTCTTTCAATAAAGGCATGTTTTTGTTCGTTGATTTCATCGCCTTCATCTATATCGTAATAAAGAAGTATTTTTACCGCATCTGCTCCCGCTTCCTTTAGTCTTTTTACTGACCAAATTGGAAGTAAATCAGGTAATCTCCCTACTGCATTAGCATCATAACCGGTTTTTTCATAAGCTATTAAAAGCCCGGAATTTTTATCTCTTTCTTTTGATGCTGGTAAACCATATTCCGGATCTAATAAAATAGAAGATGAATATTTTGTTAATTCTCTAGACACTGCTATTTTAAAATCAACTATAGTTTGTTCAGTAGTTTTTTCCGGATCAATTTTTCCCATCATTTTTCTTATAGCTCCCCTTTGGTCAATTGCCAAAGCTGCTATAATATTATTTGAATTTGATAATCTAATTAATGCTTCTTTTTTATTTGGTGTTAATTTTTTCATATTATCTCCTATAATTTTATAACTTTTACTTGATTTTTAATATTTTCTACTTCATTAACATTAATAAAACCGGTTTTTTCTTCCATTGTATTTAAAATCCCACAAGTCATAGCATATTTAATTAGTTCTTCTATACTAAGGTTATTTTCAAGACCATAAGCTATTCCTGCAACTGTTGAATCTCCTGAACCTACAGGGTTTACAACTTTTATTTTTGGAATTTCCGCATTATAAAACTCATTTTTATATTTTACTAATGCTCCTTCCCCTCCCATTGTTACAACAACTAGCTCAATTTCATCAAATATATTGGAATTTAAATACTCTATTAACTCCTTCTTTGTATTGATTTCCTTACCTTCAATTTGCTTTATTTCAGTTTCATTTGGTTTTATACAATAAGGTTTAATTTCACTGTTTAATACTATGTTTTTTAAACTATTGCCAGATGTGTCCAAAATCACTTTAATATTATTACGACCAGCTATTTTTAAAAGTTCTTCATAGTAATCACTTGCTATACCTGGAGGAACTGAACCTGAAATTGTTACAACAGAGGCTTTTTTAATTATTTTCTCAAATAGGCTCAAAAACTCCTCTTGTTCTTCCTTGGATATTTCTTCTCCGGATTCTAAAATTTCAGTCTGCTTGCCTTCATGTAATACAGCGATGCAATTTCTTGTATTACCTTTAACTTTTAAAAAACTTGTATCAATACTTAAATCCTTTAATCCATCTTCTAAAAATTCTCCGGTTCTTCCACCTATAAATCCTGTAGCCAACACATTTGCATTTAATTGTTTTAACACCCTAGTAACATTTAGGCCCTTTCCACCAGGTGTTTTACTAACTTTATCAGTTCTGTTTACATCATCAATTAAAAATTCTTCAAGTCTGTATGAAATATCAATTGAAGGATTTAAAGTTACCGTAACTATCATTTAGCAGATTTCAACTCCCCATTTATATATGTTGCAATTATTTCCATGTTATCATCTAAAATATTTATATCTGCATCTCTACCCTTATCGATTATTCCTGCTCTATCGTCTATGCCAACTGATTTTGCCGGAATTTGACTAGCCATTTGTATAGCTTCAAATGGTGTAGCAATTCCCCACTTAACAACATTTTTGACACCATCTTCAAGTCTTAATACGGATCCTGCTAAAGAACCATTATCAAGTCTTGCTGTGCCATCTTTAACGTGAACATCAAAATCTCCAAGTTTATATTCACCTTCCGGCATTCCGCCTGCCATCATACAATCTGTTATTAAAACTACTTCATCTTTTCCCCTAGCTTTCATAACCACATTTGCTGCTGCTGGATGTACATGATGACCATCACATATTAATTCAGCAAAAACATCATTTAATGATAGGGCTGCTCCTACCATTCCAGGTTTTCTATGGTGTAGTGGGCTCATGCCGTTATAAACATGGACAAAAATACTAGCTCCTGCCATAACTGCATTATATGCTTCCTCATAAGTTGCATCACTATGACCTAAAGCAACGAATACACCTAGTTCTTTTGCCTTCTTTGTAAATTCTTCAGTACCTTCTAATTCCGGTGCAATAGCAATTTTTCTAACTAAGCCGTTTGAAAGATCGTACCATTTTTTTAATTTTTCATAATTTGGCGCAGACATATAGTCCGGATTTTGGGCTCCTTTATATTTTTCAGTAAAAAATGGACCTTCTAGAAAAATTCCTCCTACTTTAGCACCTTCACATTCATTATAGTATTTTCCAACTACTTCACATGCCTTATTTAATTCTTCCGTTGTTGCTGTTAATGTTGTTGCTAAAAAAGTTGTAACTCCGTTATTTACTATACCCTTTGATATTTCTAAAAGACTTTCTTTTTTTCCATCCATAATGTCATAACCACCCCAGCCATGAATATGAGTATCGACATATCCTGGTGCTGCTATAAATTCTGAATAGTCCATAAATCTTTTACCTGTAGGAACTTCTTCTACAAATCCTTTTATTTTTCCATTTTCAATTTCAATTATTTTATCTTTTTCAATTTTATCTTTTAAATAAACTTCTTTTACCTTCAAATATAAATTTTCTGCCATATTAATCTCCTATTCATATGAATGGATTATTACTCCTTTTACCACTCTATTAACAGTACCAGTTGCAGATGGAGTATCTGGTTTGTTATTTACCTTTAGACTTGCCATAATAGCAATTGTTTGAGCCACCATTATATATGGGAAAACCAAAAATATATCTTCAATATTAGTATTTTCATTTAAAGAGAATTCTTTAAAGTCTTCATTTAAATTATCTTTTGTTATAGCTATAGTTCCTACAGCAATATTATTTTCAAAAATCTCGTTTAATATATCTACATCATATTTTCTTGTATATTCATTAGTAGAAACAAAATCGAATACTAAGGTCTTTTCATTAACAAAGGATTTTGGTCCATGTCTAAATCCCATAGATGAATCGAAACAAGTTACAATTTGTCCCGCTGTTAATTCTAATATTTTTAGTTGAGCTTCTCTTGTTAGTGGTGTAAATACACCGGAACCTAAATAAACAACTCTATTGAAATCCAAATCTACAAATTGTTGTATTTCCTCATCTCTTTCCACTACATTCTTACCCAATTTTGTTATTAGTTCTACATTATTCTTCTTTTCTTCTTCACTAAGATCATTGTCAAAAATCAATATACTTGAAAGTAGCATACAGGTAAAAGAACCTGTCATAGCAAAACCTTTATCGTTTGATTTGTCTGGCATTAATAGGACAAAAGCATTGTCCTTGTCCTTCAAATCCTGTGATAATTTTCCTTCCTTAGCACATGTTATAGCTAAGTGATAAATATCGTCTACTAATTGATTTGCTAAATCAACTGCCTTAATACTCTCAGGACTATTTCCACTTCTAGCAAAAGAAACTAAAACAGTAGTTTCGTCTTTGTTAAAAAATAAGTATGGATTTGAAACTATATCGGTTGTAGGGATTGATTCAAAAACTAAATTTCTGTTCTTTTTTAATAATAGATGTTTTGCTGCTATATCTCCAACATAAGCAGAGGTTCCTGCCCCTGTAAATATTATTCTTACTTTTTCTTTGCCTTCTGAAACCTTATCTATGAACTTCTCTATTCCTTCTTTGTTTTTGTTGTAAATTTCCAACGTTTCCAGCCATAAATCCGGCTGTTGAGCAACTTCTTCTACCGTAATTACCGCACCTAAATCCTCTAACACCTTTTTTTCTAAATTAAACATTTTTTCCTCCTTATTTTTATACTGGTACTCTTTATTTAATTATACATCATTCGCAGAAAAAATGCTACAAATATTGAAAATAAGCCATTTTAAAGATACCTGTTTCACCATTATCCTACTGTATATTGATATTCCAACTAGATAATTTAGATACCAGTTAGGCTTGTTTTAAAAAATTTGGTTTTCATAGTATTTTATAGAAAAATATACATATATAATTAAGCAAATAACTACATATGTATATCTTTTTTTCTTTTTATTCTCTCTTCTGTTTCATTTTTTGAAAAAATACAACCACAGTAATCCTGTCTGTATAAATTCCAAATTTTAGATAGTTCTATTGAACGTTGGTATCCACCTTTTTTCTTAAAATCCGATGGCAGATGTTTTACCTTATACTCTAAAGCAATTTTTTCTCCTATTTCATTTATTTTATTGGCATTTTTATAGGGACTAATACTTAAAGTAGTCGTAAAATAATCCATCTTATATTTCTTACACAAAAAAGCAGCTTGTTTCATTCTAAATTCATAACATCTAAAACATCTTTCCGTTCCTTCACCTAAATCTTCGTAACCCTTAATACTGTCATAATATTTTTTAGGAATATATTCTCCCTCAATTAAATCTATAGGATATTTAGAAGGAATTTTCTTTATTACCTTTTTTTGCTCTTCCAGTCTAATAAAATATTCCTTCTTCGGAAAAATATTTGGATTATAATAAAATAAGGTAATTTTAAAATACTGACTTAAATACTCTAAAACATAACTTGAACACGGTCCACAACAGCTATGCAATAGTAGTTTCGGTGGATTTTCTTTATCTATATTAGTGATTATTTTTTCTAACTCTTTTTGATAATTTCTTTTTTCCATAAGACATTCCCCTCTATTAAAATAATATTGTAACATATTTTGGGTATTATAAATATATATAGCTAGAGGAGGTTATTATGAGCATTACTGAACAATACTTAATAGACGGATTTGAAACAGACAATAAAGAAGTTCTTACATTGCATATAAACGACTCGCTTTTATGGAATGAAGAAATAGAAGGTACACATCTTTATCATTTGGAAAATAAGATTAAATACTACATTGAATATATAAGGGGAAGAAAGTTTGATTCTTTATTTAAAAATAACCAATATTCTAGTTTTATTATTAAATATATATATGAATATGAACTTCCACAACCTGCTTTAGATTTATTAGAAAAATATAAGGATGAGTTTAAAGAAAACAAAATCACATTTAAGCTATCATACTCTAAACAAAATTTTTCAGGCTGAGGTTGTTAATTACTAAATAGTATATTTAGATTTGAAAAATTGGGTATATAATTATACAGGTTTTTTTACCTGAATAATTTTTTGGAGGTTATTATGGCAGTTAATGAATATTTTCAAGTCGATGGTTTAGGAATTAATAATAGAAATGAAAGTGATTTAATATTATTGATTAATGACACTCTTAATTGGGTTACTGACGATGAGAAACAACATTTAGAGCATTTACAAAATAAAATTAATGCTTATGTAGAATATATAAGAAGCAAACAGTACAAACATGTTTATCCAGATGATGAATTTAATGAATTTACAATAGATATTCATATGAAT
This sequence comes from Miniphocaeibacter halophilus, assembly GCF_016458825.1. NCBI lineage: Bacteria > Bacillati > Bacillota > Tissierellia > Tissierellales > Peptoniphilaceae > Miniphocaeibacter > Miniphocaeibacter halophilus. The sequence goes on along the minus strand of NZ_CP066744.1, from coordinate 1,359,416 downwards.
TCATATCCTACTGAACTTGCAATAAAGTTCTTTGATATGGTTAATGGGGATTTAGAAAAAGAAAACATTAAGGTTATTGTTGCTATTGATGAAAGTTCACAAGAAGAACCAACTTCCTGTGGCTGAGGTTTCTAAAGTATTAAATAGTTTATTTAATAAGGTTAAAAGGGAAGTTTTAAAACTTCCCTTTTTTAGTCTCTTTTATATTCAACTACTTCTTTTTTTATTTCAATTTTATTAATATATTCTAATTTTCTATAATAATCCAGCTCTATAAAATCCGTCGGTTTAACCTTCATAATATTTTTATTAAAATAATTTAAACCTGCTATTTCCAACATTAAATATACAAATTGAGAGCAGAACATAATATTTGGCTTATGGGAGTATTGAAAAACTCCGGCAATATTGTAGGAACTTCCTACTTCATTTATTTCTTTAACCTTTTCTATGATAGTTCTTTTCTGTATTGAATCTGCCTTTAATTTATATACTATTATAGAAGCACCTTCATTTTCAATTAATTGTTCCAATTCTTCCGGATTTAGTCCCGGTGAATAGACACCTCCACCGCCATTATAACTTATAATAGTTTCTAGTTTTTCATCAAAGGATAATGACACATGATTATATAGTTTATTTGTAAAGGCTCCTATTATTTCACTAGCCGAACTTTTAGTTCTGGATATAACAATATATATATAACCATTGTCTACAGTAGAATAAGCCTTCTTAAAATATTCTTCTGAAAGACTTTTATTATTTATATATGAAAAAGCATTGTGTTTTGGTATATCCTGTATTATTTCATTTATTTGTTCTCTTGTTATTGTAGTTCCCGCTCTTTTTACCAGCTCAATCTTTCCTGTAATAATATCTCTATCCTTCATAATTTGAGAATAGGTAAAAGAGTAAAATCTATTAAAATATGGATATATTAAAAAAACAAGCCCAGTTTTTACTAATATTCGCTTAATAAAAAATGGCGTAAGAATTAATGCAATTCCTATTATTCTGTATATTAAAAAGAATTTTTCGTCATTTGCAAAAAAATAAAAAATAAAATTATTGGCAATTATTTGAAAAGCCATAATTATAGTATAAATAATTAAATATAAAACTTTTTCTTTTCTTGTAACCTGTGATAGTGCATTATTTACTAAGAAAAAAACTAAACAAATAATACAAGCCATATTAAATGCCATATAGTTGTTACTCCAGTAAAGAACTGAAACAGTAACTCCTAACATAAGTATAACTCGTAAATAAAACCGTATATTTTTCATAACAACCCCATCTATTTGATTTATATTAATACATTATATCATAAGGGATAAAAATTTAACTATATTTAAAATTATTTAAATAAAAATACACCTTAGGAGTAAATTATGTATTTAACCCTAGGGTGTACTTTGAATTTATTATTTAATTTTCATATTATAATTTTATTGCTTCAGCATGGTATGAGCTTCTTACAAAGGGACCTGATGCTACTTTTAAAAATCCCATTTCATAGGCAAGGTCCTCATATTTTTTAAATTGTTCCGGAGTTACATATTCTTTTAATTCTGCATGTTCTAATGATGGTTGTAAATACTGTCCTATTGTTATCATATTTACATCTATTTCCCTTAATCTTTTAAAAGTATTTATCATTTGTTCTTCTGTTTCTCCAAGTCCAACCATAATTCCCGTTTTTGTTACAAGACCTTTTTTCTTAGCATAGTCTAAGACTTTCAAACTTCTTTCAAAATTAGAACCTGGCATTATTTTATCATATAATTCCGGTACTACTTCTATATTATGATTTAAAACATCTGGTTTTTCATCATAAATTATATCCATTAATTCTTCTTTTCCCTTTAAATCCGGAATTAATACTTCAACTGTTACTCCCGGAGTCAATGCTCTTATTTCCCTAATTACATCTCTAAACTGTTTAGCACCACCGTCTTCTAAATCATCTCTATCGACAGATGTTATAACTGCATGTTTAAGATTAAGTCTTCTAACAGCTTCAGCTAAATTCTTGGGTTCCTGCTCATTTACAGGGTCTGGCTTTCCATGGGTAACATCGCAGAATTTACAATTTCTTGTACACACACTTCCTAAAATCATAAATGTAGCTGTTCTTCTTTCATAACATTCCATTTTATTTGGACAATTTGCATGGGTGCAAACTGTATTTAAATTCAAGTCATCTAGCAGATGTTTTACTTCTGCAGTATTTCCTCCTCCTTGAATTTTAAGCTTCATCCATTCCGGTTTTCTTTTTATTTTCATTTACTTCATCCCTATCTTTCTTTAAATAAATCCTTTATAAAAATTTCCTCTGTCATTCCTATTATATAAAAACCTACATTAACACCTTCTAAAGCTTTTTTAAATTCACTTTCTGTAAAATTTAATCCTATGAATTTTTCAGTTAACTTGTCAACTTCATCGTTGCTAAAAAAGTCACCTGTTATGACAAATTTACTTACCTTACCCTTGTCTAAGGATATTCCATATTCAACTATGCCAAAGTCGTGTTTTTCAGCAAGTTCAATTTGAAATTTCGGAGTCATTCCATAATTCCAATTATCGTTACCAAATTTTTCAGAAACAATTTCCTCTATTTTTTTCTTTTCCTCTTCATTTGGCTCTGTAATATGGTCAATATTAAATACTTCCATTACAGTTTTATTTAAATGGTCCATAAATTCCTGTGGCGTTAAATCTATTTCATCCTTTAGTCTTCCTACTCTTGAAGATACGGACTTAACGTTTTTACCAACGAATTTCAAAGGGTTTGGCTTTAAAGCATTTTTTAAATGTTCTAAATTTCCACCAAAAAGTATTGTTCCATGATGTAATACTTTACCATGTCTATGGTATTGAGCATTACCGGAAAACTTCTTACCATCTATAACTAAATCATTTCTTCCTGTAAATTCTCCATGTAGTCCAAGTTTTTCTAAGGCTATAAGAACAGGCTTGGTAAAATATTCAAAGGAATTTCCTTCCCTTTCCTTTGTAATAAAGCTGTATTGAATAACTTCCATATCCTGAAAAACCGCTCCCCCACCTGAAAGTCGCCTTACTATTTCAATATTGTTTTCTTCACAGTATTTAATATTTACTTCCTTATATATATTTTGGTTTCTACCAATTACAACACAAGGTTGATTTCTCCACACCATAAAAATATCATCATCATAATTATTAAAAACATAGTTTTCAACAGCTAGATTATATGCAATTCTATTATATGGACTATTTACAACTATCATAGACACTCCTTCTTACAATTAATATCCTCTATTAAAATATTGCTTCTTTCAATACTTTCTCTTTTAAAAATATCGTTAATGAAAATTTCAGATGTCATCCCATCAATATAATCGGATATTTTATTGGTATATAGGGCATTTTTAAAATCTTTTTCTGTAAATCTAAGACCTACTAGCCTTTCAGAAAATTTCTTTATATCGTCTTTACCAAAGAAATCCCCATTGATTATAATATCGTCAACTACTCCATTAGCAAGGGATACTCCGTATTCTACAATGCCAAAGTTATGCTTAACAGAGTGTTTTATACCGCATTTTGGACTTTTCCCATAATTCCAATTATCTGAAGCAAATCTTTTAGTTTTTATTTTTAAAATTTCATCTTCTGTTTTTTCATCTATTTTGCTTATTTTATTAATTTTAAAATCTTCTAAGACCGTTTTTTTAATATGGTCCATAAATTCTGTAACCGATAAATCCATTTCGTTTTTTAACATTCCAACTCTAGCTGAAACAGAATTAACATTTTTACCAACAAATTTTAATGGATTTGGTCTAAGGGCCTTTTTCATATTTTCCATGTTCCCACCATACAGTATTGAACCATGATGAAGAACCTTCCCATTACTATGATATTGTGCATTTCCTGAAAACTTCTTTCCGTCAATTATAAGGTCATTTCTACCTGTAAACTCTCCCTTTAAGCCAAGTTTATCTAAAGAGTCGATTATAGGTTTTGTAAAATAACTAAAGGAATTCCCCTCCCTTTCCCTTGTAATAAAAGTATATTGGATTATTTCTAAATCACAATAAATTGTGCCTCCTCCGGAAAGTCTTCTTACAATATCCATATTGTTTTCAATACAGTAGTCAATATTTACTTCCTTATATATATTTTGATTACGCCCTAAAAGAATACATGGTCTATTTCTCCATATTATAAAAATATCTTCCTTGAAATTATTAAATAAATACTCTTCTAAAGCATGATTATATGCCGGATCCAAATTATTATTTTCTATAACTATCATTAAATTTCCCCTTAAATAAGAAATATTTGGAAACTTTTTCCCAATATAAAAATTATATCACACTATTATATTAACAAAAAGATAAGAGAAAATAATAACAATTATTATTTCCTCTTATAGAAATTGTTCATACTATTGCCATTGTCTATATATTTAATATACTACAATTCCTTTTTGAAAATTTTTTCAATATTGCCAAAATTATTCTGTTTTTCTTGAACTACCTTAAATCCATATTTTTCATATAAACCACTTTCTTCACTTATAATGTAAGCCTCATTGAAGTTTAGTAGTTTAAAATATTCTAGTCCTGTATTTATCATCTCTTCACTTATTCTATTGCCACGGTATTTTTCATCTACAAAGACAAAACCTATAAAAGGACCGTACTCTAAATTGGGATTTCCATCTTTTTTTGTTAGAGTAGAAAATCCTATAATATTGTTATTATCTATAACAGCTATTACTCTTTCCCAACTTGTAAAATTGTTTTTTCTCATATTAATAGCTAGGAATTTCCCTGCCACCCAAGAACAATTATCAGCATAATTTATAACTTTATTCCATAATTTATTCTCATTGCTAATAATTTCTATTTCCATATTATCTCCTTGTTTAATTGTTTCTAATCAATGTTTTATCTACTACTCCATTTACAGCTACTATAAAAAATGGTAAGAAAGTAAATAATAAGGAGAGTTTCTGCCACAAGCCCCTGTATCTACCGGCAATAATATAGAAAAACTCAAATTTAGAAACTGCAAACAAAACCATAAAGATTCCTACTAATATAAAATTTATAATTGTTATATTTACCATTTTCTTATTCTTTTCTAAACTATATAATCTTCCTAATATTAAAATTCCTATAATTATAGCTACAAAAGCCATAAAGGAAGCTGAACCATGAATTAACTTTCCTATATTAATAATTTTAAAATTCAACATGGAATTATCAAATAATCCTGTAAGAATACAATCTCCTAAGGAAAATACCCCTATTGATATACTTAAGTATTTAGCCAGTTTTTTTGAAGTGTTACTAAATCTAGTAAAAAATGCCGGTATTGCCATAAAAAACAAAATACCATTTGTAATTTCCCATATTTTAAAAACTATATTTACAAAACCCTCTGTTTCGCCAAATTTACTTATTACATTTACTATTTGATTAAAGTCTGCAACAAAATAACCAAGAACAAAAGGTAGAATTAATTCACTTATTATTGCTATAATCATAAAATAAAATCCATTTTTTCTTAAATTCAAATTTCCCTCCCACATAAATAATTGTATCTATTATATATTATCTACCTATAAAAATATATAAACTTACTATATTTATTAATTATATGGCTCTAATTACTTCTTTCTGTTAATATATTTATAAAGCTGGTGATTAAAATGATTAACGATATTTGTCCTCATGTTTTTAATAATGAATACAAAAATATAAAACCTAAAAAAGAGGATATAGCATTAATTTATAATAAGGAAAAAATTCTATTAAAAAAAGAAAATAACACTATAATTTATCCAACAATAGAAGAAATAAAAGAGAAAAACATAAAATATACATTCTTATTTACAATTGACAATAGGAACTATTTTTTAGCAGAAAATGTAGATACGAGTAAACTAAAAGAATATTCCCTACACTCAAATTTCATTTTAAGAAAAACAAAGCCCACATACTTATCCTTTGCTGGAATAACAGGATATCAACTTAATACATGGTACAACAACACGAAGTATTGTGGTAAGTGTGGCAGCAAAATGTACCATAGTGAAAATTCCAGGTCTATGGTATGTAGTAATTGTAATGACATTAGGTATCCTTTTTTAGCTCCTGCTGTTATAGTTGGTATAATAAATAAAGACAAATTATTGGTTACTAAATATAATAGAAGTAAATATAAAAACTATGCCCTAGTAGCAGGTTATGCAGAAATTGGTGAAAATATAGAAGATACAGTACGTCGTGAAGTAATGGAAGAAGTTGGACTAAATGTAAAAAATATTACATACTATAAAAGTCAACCTTGGAGTTTTTCCTGCTCCCTATTATTTGGATTTTTCTGTGAACTAGACGGCTCTGACGAAATAGTATTGGACAAAAATGAACTTTCTATGGCTAAATGGGTTACTAGGGAGGAATTGTATAATAGCCCTGACTTAATTAGTTTAACAGCTGAAATGATACAAATGTTTAAAGATAATAGAGTAAAGTTTAGGTGATATGATGGAATTTCATGAAAGATTAAAAATAATAAGGGAAAAACAAAAAATTGATTTAGAAAATTTAGCAAAGGATTTGAATATTTCTTCAGAGGAAATTATTAGTTGGGAAAGCGGAGAAAAAGAACCTAGTATAAATAATTTAATTAAATTAAGTAAAATCTATAGAACTTCCACTGACTATTTATTAACTGGAAAAAGTAGTTCTGACTTTTTCTTTAAAATATTAATGATAGTTTTGTCGGTAATAACCCTGGGAGTTTTTTTATTTATTATTATTGCTGCAATAACAATACTGTTTAAATAAAATTTCGAAAATCATAAAAAATCTAAACTTTAAATTAAGAAAGTTATATATTTGTTAGCCTTAATATAACAGGATAAAAATTACAGTTTTTTTTATTTAATGCTAATTTTTACAAAGTGGACCTCCAGTTGTAAATTGTATTTTTATAATAAATAGCTAAACATTTACTAATTACTATAAATATCATTTGTGCAACTACTAGTTGACAGCTATTAAGCTTAGTTTGGTAGTATGCAACTAAGAATTTATGGTAATCTATTAATAAATATAGGAGGTTATTATGATTTCAGAAAGATTACAAAATTTAAGAAAAGAAAGAAACTACTCTCAAGAAGAACTTGCTGAAAAATTAAATATTTCAAGACAAGCAATTTCTAAATGGGAATCTGGACAAGGAAATCCGGATATAGATAATATTATAAAATTAAGTGAAATTTATAATATTAGTACAGATTATATTTTACTAGGCAAAGATATTAAAAATAATTCCTCAACTAATTATCCATCTTCTATTCAAGATGTTAAAAAAATTCTACTTTATTGTTCTATATCAGCAATTGCAATTATTTTAACAATAGGTTTTGTTATAAAATCAATTATACTTTGAGAAAGTATAAAATTTCTTTTTCTACAAAATACAAAAACGAGAAATATAACATTTCTCGTTTTATAATTCTTCAACTAATTCATTTCTTTCCTTGAAAGTATTATGGTTATCAGTAGGTTTTGCGTTTTCTGAAGCGTAGCCTACTGGAAGTAAACAAACCGGTCTTAAATTTTCCGGAATATTAAATTCCCTCTTAGTTAATTCCGGATCAAAGGAAACTACCCATACAGAATCAAGTCCTAAATCCTTTGCTTGTAACATCATATGAGAGCATACTATTGAGCCGTCCATTACTCCACTATTATAATTTTCTGTAAATGGACTTTGCCAGCTTTCATCTTCATTAACACAAATTAAAAATACAATAGGAGCATTATAGGCATTTTTAGTAATTTTTCTTATTTTCTCTATAGCTTCCGGACTTTTTAAAACAAAAATCTTTTGTGGCTGAAAATTACAAGCCGTTGGAGCAACCTTAGCCGCTTCTAATATTTGGTCGATTTTTTCTTCTTCAACTTCTTTATCCTTATAATCCCTTACAGAATACCTTTCCTTTGCTAATTTAATAAAATCCATAATTTCCTCCTTCTTTTTAGATATTTTAATACATTTTACCTTCCTTTAAATAAACAGACTATAGATTATTGGAATTAATAAAGCCGGTATGGAATTTCCAACCTTTATCTTATTTCCCCAGACTAAATTTATACCTATGCAAAAAACCAAGGTAGCACCAACCATAGATATATTATTAATCAATTCTGTTCCAATAAAATTTCCACTTAATATGGCAATTACAGTTATGGCTCCTTGATATATAAACATAGGCATTGCTGCAAAAGCAGCTCCTATTCCAAATAAAGAACCATTAATCATAACAATTACAAAGTCCAAGGCCCCTTTAGCAACTAACATTGAATAATCTCCTGTAAGTCCATTTTGAATTGAACCAACTATTCCCATAGCTCCTACACAAATTATTAATGAAGTATTTACAAAGCCTTCTACAAAGTAGTTATCTTCTTTTTTATTGAATTTCCCCTTTATCCATTGACCTAATCTATGGATTTTATCTTCTATTTTTAAAATTTCTCCTACAATAGTACCAAGAGCTAAAGAAATTATTAACATCATAGTTCCCTGGGTCTTAATATTATTTCCGTCTATTACCAACATATATTGTAAGGTTCCGGTAATTCCAATAAATAAAACCGCCACACCTATAATTTTCATAAGGCTTTCTTGAATATTTTTCGAGATTTTACGTCCAAAATATGTACCAAATATTCCCCCTAGAACTACTAAGGCTGTGTTTATTATTGTCCCCAAATTTATCACTTCCCTTTAAAACAATAAGCTATTAATCATTTTAGTATATATCTTTAACACGTTAAAGTCAAAGATACAAATATTAATAGCCTAGATTAATTTAATTATTTTACCGTAAATTATAGTTTGTGAAATTTAGGAATCATATTAGCAAAAGTACAAAAATACTTAAATCCAATTTCCTTTAATTGCTCTTTTGCTCTATCTACACCAAAACCTAAATCCTCTTCTTTGTGGCTATCACTACCTATGGTAATAATCTCGCCACCAAGTTCCTTGTATAATTCTAAAATTTTAATAGACGGAGTTAGGCCATTTACCTTGTATCTTACATTGGAAGTATTAAATTCTAAACCCTTTCCATCCCGTATGGTCCTTTCTAATATTTCTTTAATTATATCTCTATTATACTCAAACATATCCACTTCTTTATCTAAATATCTTCTAATTAAATCCATATGGGCCAAGCAGGAATAACCTTTAAAGTTTTTTACTACATTTAGCATTTCTCCATAGTATTCATCATAACATTCTTCATCTGTTCTACCTTTTTGGAATTCCCCTGTCCAAAATTCCATATCCCTAACTTGATGAATCGACAATAAAATAAAATCCATAGAATATTTTTTCAATAGTTTTTCATACTTATCTATTGTATGACTTTGTACTCCAAATTCTAAACCACTTTTTATATTTATTTTACCAGAATATTTATTTTTTAAATCTTCTATTTCTGCAAAGTATTTTTCATAATCAACATTTCTAATTTCCTTACCTTCATGTATTCTAGGAGTTCCCTTATCTGTCCAATCAATTTTTACTCCATAATCAACATGATCTGTAAAGCAAATTTCATTTAAACCTAAATTAATTGCATCTTGTACTACTTTTTCCATTGGATACCAAGAATCATCACTATAGTCAGTATGTATATGGTAATCTAACTTCATAATCCACCTCTTAAAATTTATAATTAAAATCTATTTTTTGTTAATCTAACTTACTAAAATACAAGCCGATGCTTTCTTGCACCGGCTAGTTTTAATCCTTAATTGAATTAATATTAAACTGGGTTCCTAAATTCTCTCCAGTAACATTTAATTTATCACCAATTTTTACAAATGGTAATTTTGTACTTGCCTTTATTGGAGCCACAAATACTAATTCGCTTCCGTCAGCCCTAATGAAATAACTTGTATTTCCCTCTATTGTTACAGGGTAGATTTCCCTTACTGTTATTTCCATATCCTCCAAAGCCGATTCATCTATTTCTCTGTCTATATTAGTCGAATCGTAAATTGCTAAAGCTTGTTCTATTGTGCTTCCTGTTGCAACATTTTGATAATTTTGTGCATCAATAAAAGCAAATGTCTTAATTAATCCGGCATTATCCTTTAATGATAGAAAATAGGTCGGTCTATTATATAAATTTATTAAAATTGGGAAAGTTGCATTATAGCCTTTCTCTTGTACTGCACCTTCTGCAGAAGCCATGGCTGATTTTTCATCGGCAGATGACACAGGGAAGAACTTAGTCTCCTTAGTTCTCATATTAACAAGTACAAAACCAATATTGGATTCATCTGCTAAGACAGATGTAATTCCTGTATAAAGATAAATGTCATTTCCTAGAGAAAGGTAATTATATCCATCTGTTGGCTCAGTAACTCCTCTTTGACCAAAATATTGATTAATGAACCCTCCTTGTAACCTTCCGTTCCAAGTAAGTTGTTCAACAATTCTATCAGCTGAATAAACCCTGTCTATCCATTCAGGAACATCCCCAACCTTGTACCTATTTGTATCACCAGTAACTGCATCAACAACTATAACTGAATTTGCATCCATTCCACCAATTAAACCAACTGTAGGTTTTACAGTAGAAGCTACCCAAAATGGATGGCCTTCATCATCTGTTTCAAAATTTATTTCATCTATTAAAGCTGTTGGATATTTAAAGCGCATATGTCTTTTAATATCCCTTGAAAATTTATCTGAAAAAGAGTATTTAATTGGTTTCTCCAATTTTTTTAACTCTACATCCTGTTCTACCATATCGACAGAAATATAATAAGGAATTCCATTTTTACTGTTTTTTAACCATTTTATAATATCGGAATAAATTAAGGGAGTATTTCTCATAGGTTTGCCGTTAACAGTAGCTTGACTGTAAGTTTGATCAATATCATATTGGGATACTAAGTCTTCAATTTCCCCCATTTTTCTTGACCCTAACTTCACTGCTGTGTCCCTATCTACTACCGGAATTCTATCGAAATCCACCTGCTCAACATCTTCACTAAAAATCCCATCTTCTTTTTTTATAATATTGGCATATCTTCTCGCATGAAATGGAACAAGGGAAAATAGATTCATAATTAGGAATATTCCCCATCCAATCGCTAGAATTCCAATTCCAATTTTAGAAAATTTGAAAACATCCTTCTTGTTTCTTGTGAAAAACACATAATAGGACAATAAAAAAACAATAACTACTACCGTTAAAAACATATAAAAATCAATAGAATACAAATTAATCGGTGGTAGGTAAATATAGAACACAATAAAGGAAATAACCAAGGCAACTATAGTTGCTAACACAAAATTATTTTTAATACTAAATTTACTTTTCATTTATAACCTCACTAAGTTTTATGTATAATCTTTAAGAATATTTTAAGTAAAATATTGTATATTAATAATGTCAAAGATAAAACTTTTTTTCATATTATCTTCCTTTTAAGAAAAGAGATGGGATTAAAGCCCATCTTTTTGTATTTTAAAAGTCAGTAGTACAATATTTAAATAACTTATTACTTTAACTTATACCCAATTACAACAAAATATCTAATATTAATATTTTTCCAATTTTTTAAGAATTATTTAAGTTATTTAATGTAATATATAATCAAAGTTAATAAACTTTTTCATATACAACTTCCTTTTTAAGAAAAGACGAGATTTATTTCTCGTCTTTTTATGTTCATATATTAGAATAAAATATTTTCTTGTATTTTTTCCTAATATTTTAAGAATTATTTAAGCTTTTTAATGTAATATATAGTTAAAGTTAATAAACTTTTTCATATACAAACTTCCTTTTTAAAAAGACGAGATTATTTCTCGTCTTTTTACATTTTATAATTAATATTTTAAATTTTCCTAGTTTTTTAAGAATTATTTAAGCTATTTAATGTAATATATAATCAAAGTTAATAAACTTTTTCATATACAACTTCCTTTTTAAGAAAAGACGAGATTTATTTCTCGTCTTTTTATGTTCATATATTAGAATAAAATATTTTCTTGTATTTTTTCCTAATATTTTAAGAATTATTTAAGCTTCTTAATGTAATATATAGTTAAAGTTAATAAACTTTTTCATATACAAACTTCCTTTTTAAAAAGACGAGATTTATTTCTCGTCTTTTTACGTTTACTACAATTTTATAACTAAAAAACTCCTTCTGTAATAAATCCAGAAGGAGTTTTTATTTTCCCTAATATTTTTCTTTATTTTTATTATAACTAAAGAAAAATACTACTATTACTATCTATTGCCAAGTACATAATCCATAACAACTTCTGGAACATAATTTCCTCTGGATAATACTATTGGATAACCGTTCTTTGCTGCATATGGTGCTCCAACTATTGCATCTGGGAATACTTCTCCACTTGCTATTACTGCATGTTTTGGTTTTACATATACTTGTTCTGCTACTAATACTGATGTTTCGTATCTGTCAGCACCAGCTATTCTATCTACTGTTGCAAATTTCTTAACTTCATTTGCTACTGTACCTGATACTGAATTAACTCCTCCACCAATAGTAACCTTAGATAAGTTCCAGTCTTTTATTGTTTTTGCTGTACTTGCTGGTAACTCCCTTGGTTTTGTTAACAGTATTGGCATATTTTGTTCTACTCCCATAGATGTCATTGCTATAGCATCTGGGAAGTTTGTTCCATCAACTAATATTGCCTCTGTTTTACTTCCTGTTAAGCTTCTAACTTGGTTTCCTACAAGTATTGCTGTATCATATCTGTCCGGTCCACCAATTCTTTCAACTGTATAAGCAGATAGTTCTTTTTCTACTTTTTCAGATATTGAATTATTTCCGCCTACTAATATTACTTTAGTCGCTCCAAGTCTACTTATTTCTGCTTTTACTTCTGCCGGAATAGCATCTTTTCTTGTTAACATTATTGGCGCATCTAATTTATTTGCAAGTACTGTTGCTGTTAATTCATCTGTATATTTTTCTCCACTTGCCAGTAATACTATATTGGATTTGTTATATTCCTTTGCTACATCTGCTGATGTACCATAACGGTCTTTTCCAGACAGTCTGTGTTGTACAAAGTCCATTAACTGATTTTCTACATTCTTGGTTAAGGTCTTAGGTCCTCCAACTAAGGTTATTTCTTTTATAGTACCTATTGGTTTTCCCGGTTTACTTGGCTCTGTTGGTTCCGTTGGATCTGTTGGTTCCGTTGGTTCCGTTGGATCTGTTGGTTCCGTTGGATCTGTTGGATCTGTTGGATCTGTTGGATCTGTTGGTTCCGTTGGATCTGTTGGATCTGTTGGTTTCGTTGGATCCGTTGGATCTGTTGGGTCTTCAGGTACTTCTATATCTATGTCTGGTGTAGTTATATCATCATCACCAATTTTTACTGTATTCTTTATACTACTTTCTTCTACAGTTGATACTTCTGCTGCTTTTGCTGTTATGGTGATTTCTATTTCTTCACCTGATTTTAATGTTACAGTACCTTCTATCTCGCCATTTTCATATTTAATATCATGATCCAAATTTTCTGGTGTAGTTTTTATATCTACATTTATATCTGTTAATGCCTTTGGTAATGTATCTTTTATTGATAGTTCTTTGGCTTCTATATTTCCTGTATTCTTAACTTTGATTACATATTTAATAGCATCTCCAGCTTTTACTTTTGTTGCCTCTTTTACTTCAGCATCATTTACATATGCTGTCTTGGATTTTTCAAGTCCTCCTACATCTATGTCAGGTGTTGGTATATCTTCACCATCAATATTTACTGTGTTCTTTAAACTTGTTCCTACTTTTGCATCTTCTGCCACATTTCCTGTTATTGTAATAGTTATTGATTCATTTGGTTTTAATGTTATTTTACCTTCTATCTTACCAGCTACTTTTACACTACCATCTTCATTTAATTCAGGTTCTGTATAGTTGATTTTATCTTTTAAAGCTTCTGGTTCTACAATTACTTTTATTCCTGTTAAAGCTTCCGGTAGAGTATCTTCGATTTCTACTTCTTTGTCTTCTTTTGTAGAATTCTTTACTTCTATTACATATTTGATAGCATCGCCAGCTTTTACTTTTGTTGCCTCTTTTACTTCAGCATCATTTACATATGCTGTCTTGGATTTTTCAAGTCCTCCTACATCTATGTCAGGTGTTGGTATATCTTCACCATCAATATTTACTGTGTTCTTTAAACTTGTTCCTACTTTTGCATCTTCTGCCACATTTCCTGTTATTGTAATAGTTATTGATTCATTTGGTTTTAATGTTATTTTACCTTCTATCTTACCAGCTACTTTTACACTACCATCTTCATTTAATTCAGGTTCTGTATAGTTGATTTTATCTTTTAAAGCTTCTGGTTCTACAATTACTTTTATTCCTGTTAAAGCTTCCGGTAGAGTATCTTCGATTTCTACTTCTTTGTCTTCTTTTGTAGAATTCTTTACTTCTATTACATATTTGATAGCATCGCCAGCTTTTACTTTTGTTGCCTCTTTTACTTCAGCATCATTTACATATGCTGTCTTGGATTTTTCAAGTCCTCCTACATCTATGTCAGGTGTTGGTATATCTTCACCATCAATATTTACTGTGTTCTTTAAACTTGTTCCTACTTTTGCATCTTCTGCCACATTTCCTGTTATTGTAATAGTTATTGATTCATTTGGTTTTAATGTTATTTTACCTTCTATCTTACCAGCTACTTTTACACTACCATCTTCATTTAATTCAGGTTCTGTATAGTTGATTTTATCTTTTAAAGCTTCTGGTTCTACAATTACTTTTATTCCTGTTAAAGCTTCCGGTAGAGTATCTTCGATTTCTACTTCTTTGTCTTCTTTTGTAGAATTCTTTACTTCTATTACATATTTGATAGCATCGCCAGCTTTTACTTTTGTTGCCTCTTTTACTTCAGCATCATTTACATATGCTGTCTTGGATCTATCTACGTCTATTTCTGGTGTTGGTATATCTTCACCATTTACAACTACTGTGTTCTTTAAACTTGTTCCTACTTTTGCATCTTCTGCCACATTTCCTGTTATGGTGATTTCTATTTCTTCACCTGGTTTTAATATTACAGTACCTTCTATCTTACCTGCTTGTGTTACTTTACCATCTTCATCATATTTAGGTTCTGTATAGGTAATTCCTTCTACTAAACCTTTCACATCTATTTCTGTTAATGCTTCCGGTAGAGTATCTTCGATTTTTACTTCTTTGTCTTCTTTTTCTCCAGGATTTTTTACCTTGATTACATATTTGATTGCTTCTCCAGCTTTTACTTTTGTTGCCTCTTTTACTTCAGCATCATTTACATATGCTGTCTTGGATTTTTCAAGTCCTCCTACATCTATGTCAGGTGTTGGTATATCTTCACCATCAATATTTACTGTGTTCTTTAAACTTGTTCCTACTTTTGCATCTTCTGCCACATTTCCTGTTATTGTAATAGTTATTGATTCATTTGGTTTTAATGTTATTTTACCTTCTATCTTACCAGCTACTTTTACACTACCATCTTCATTTAATTCAGGTTCTGTATAGTTGATTTTATCTTTTAAAGCTTCTGGTTCTACAATTACTTTTATTCCTGTTAAAGCTTCCGGTAGAGTATCTTCGATTTCTACTTCTTTGTCTTCTTTTGTAGAATTCTTTACTTCTATTACATATTTGATAGCATCGCCAGCTTTTACTTTTGTTGCCTCTTTTACTTCAGCATCATTTACATATGCTGTCTTGGATTTTTCAAGTCCTCCTACATCTATGTCAGGTGTTGGTATATCTTCACCATCAATATTTACTGTGTTCTTTAAACTTGTTCCTACTTTTGCATCTTCTGCCACATTTCCTGTTATTGTAATAGTTATTGATTCATTTGGTTTTAATGTTATTTTACCTTCTATCTTACCAGCTACTTTTACACTACCATCTTCATTTAATTCAGGTTCTGTATAGTTGATTTTATCTTTTAAAGCTTCTGGTTCTACAATTACTTTTATTCCTGTTAAAGCTTCCGGTAGAGTATCTTCGATTTCTACTTCTTTGTCTTCTTTTGTAGAATTCTTTACTTCTATTACATATTTGATAGCATCGCCAGCTTTTACTTTTGTTGCCTCTTTTACTTCAGCATCATTTACATATGCTGTCTTGGATTTTTCAAGTCCTCCTACATCTATGTCAGGTGTTGGTATATCTTCACCATCAATATTTACTGTGTTCTTTAAACTTGTTCCTACTTTTGCATCTTCTGCCACATTTCCTGTTATTGTAATAGTTATTGATTCATTTGGTTTTAATGTTATTTTACCTTCTATCTTACCAGCTACTTTTACACTACCATCTTCATTTAATTCAGGTTCTGTATAGTTGATTTTATCTTTTAAAGCTTCTGGTTCTACAATTACTTTTATTCCTGTTAAAGCTTCCGGTAGAGTATCTTCGATTTCTACTTCTTTGTCTTCTTTTGTAGAATTCTTTACTTCTATTACATATTTGATAGCATCGCCAGCTTTTACTTTTGTTGCCTCTTTTACTTCAGCATCATTTACATATGCTGTCTTGGATCTATCTACGTCTATTTCTGGTGTTGGTATATCTTCACCATTTACAACTACTGTGTTCTTTAAACTTGTTCCTACTTTTGCATCTTCTGCCACATTTCCTGTTATGGTGATTTCTATTTCTTCACCTGGTTTTAATATTACAGTACCTTCTATCTTACCTGCTTGTGTTACTTTACCATCTTCATCATATTTAGGTTCTGTATAGGTAATTCCTTCTACTAAACCTTTCACATCTATTTCTGTTAATGCTTCCGGTAGAGTATCTTCGATTTTTACTTCTTTGTCTTCTTTTTCTCCAGGATTTTTTACCTTGATTACATATTTGATTGCTTCTCCAGCTTTTACTTTTGTTGCCTCTTTTACTTCAGCATCATTTACATATGCTGTCTTGGATTTTTCAAGTCCTCCTACATCTATGTCAGGTGTTGGTATATCTTCACCATCAATATTTACTGTGTTCTTTAAACTTGTTCCTACTTTTGCATCTTCTGCCACATTTCCTGTTATTGTAATAGTTATTGATTCATTTGGTTTTAATGTTATTTTACCTTCTATCTTACCAGCTACTTTTACACTACCATCTTCATTTAATTCAGGTTCTGTATAGTTGATTTTATCTTTTAAAGCTTCTGGTTCTACAATTACTTTTATTCCTGTTAAAGCTTCCGGTAGAGTATCTTCGATTTCTACTTCTTTGTCTTCTTTTGTAGAATTCTTTACTTCTATTACATATTTGATAGCATCGCCAGCTTTTACTTTTGTTGCCTCTTTTACTTCAGCATCATTTACATATGCTGTCTTGGATTTTTCAAGTCCTCCTACATCTATGTCAGGTGTTGGTATATCTTCACCATCAATATTTACTGTGTTCTTTAAACTTGTTCCTACTTTTGCATCTTCTGCCACATTTCCTGTTATTGTAATAGTTATTGATTCATTTGGTTTTAATGTTATTTTACCTTCTATCTTACCAGCTACTTTTACACTACCATCTTCATTTAATTCAGGTTCTGTATAGTTGATTTTATCTTTTAAAGCTTCTGGTTCTACAATTACTTTTATTCCTGTTAAAGCTTCCGGTAGAGTATCTTCGATTTCTACTTCTTTGTCTTTATTAACAGGGTTTCCTTCTTCATCAACTTCTGTTTCATCAACTTTAGAAGTGTTCTTTACCTTGATTACATATTTGATAGCATCACCAGCTTTTACTGTTGTATCTTCTTTTACTTCAACATCATTTACATATGCTGTCTTGGATCTATCTACGTCTATTTCTGGTGTTGGTATATCTTCACCATTTACAACTACTGTGTTCTTTAAACTTGTTCCTACTTTTGCATCTTCTGCCACATTTCCTGTTATGGTGATTTCTATTTCTTCACCTGGTTTTAATATTACAGTACCTTCTATCTTACCTGCTTGTGTTACTTTACCATCTTCATCATATTTAGGTTCTGTATAGGTAATTCCTTCTACTAAACCTTTCACATCTATTTCTGTTAATGCTTCCGGTAGAGTATCTTCGATTTTTACTTCTTTGTCTTCTTTTTCTCCAGGATTTTTTACCTTGATTACATATTTGATTGCTTCTCCAGCTTTTACAGTTGTATCTTCTGTTACTTCTGTATAATCAAGTTCTTCCTGTCCTTCTACTTCTTTACCTATATATGCAACTTTTGATCTTTCTAATTCTGGTTCAGCTGTTAGTCCCGGTAAGCCTCTCATAAGCACAAGTTCATACATATATCTATCATAGAGACCTCTTTTAGCATCTCCATTTTGATCATAACCTTTCTCATAGTCCCAACCCCAAGCAACGGAACCTGATCCATCATTAGATGTTTTAAATAAATTTCCATCTGCATCTAAAAACACTGATGAAGAACGTTCTGTTGATATATCTACCATATAACTTGGTTGTTGAAATGTAAGATCAATCCATTTTTCTTTAGGATCGATTGCAGGCATTCCCTTTTCATTAGTTCCCTTTTTATAATAATATCCAGCTTTACGACCTGATAAGATATTAGTTGTTTTTTGATATTCTAATTGATTTCCATAATTATCAAGAACATTTCCCTTCTCATCTTTAAGCATATATTTTTCATCCCATACTGTTGGATGAAGGGAGTTAAAACCATAGCCTTTATATGTTATATTTGCTGTTTTACTATTTGTTTCAGTCGCGTATTTAGGGAATTTTGCATCTTTATCATATATTTGTGTATCCCCATCTCCAATTATTCTAGGATATAAACGAGCTTCATTGGTTCTAATGTCATTAGCTGTTTCATATCCACCTTCTCTAGCTTGTCCGAAATATCTACTATATCCCCATGCCCAAGACCTTCCATGTTGGTCTATGAAAAATGATACAGATTCTCCAGCTGCGATTTTTTTAGCAATTGGATCATACTTGTTACCAACATCTTCTTTAGCTATTTTAATTTTTTCTGGAATAGATATATTTCTATCTGGTTTTCCAAAAATTTGTCCCCACTCATAAACAATTCCATCACCATCTAGTGCAAGATTTCTAGAATAGCTAGAATCTATATCAATTATATTAGATAAAGTTTCTATTTTATTAAATTCTGTAGTAATTCCTGAAGTTTTTCCATCACCTAAAGCACCATAAACTCTATTCCCCATAGACCATACTGTGCCATCATCTGCTAATGCTAAGGTATAATTATCTCCTGGTGAAACTTTTGTAAACTTTACTCCCTTAGGTTTTGAAACCATTACAGGAATGTTTACATATCCTGCTTCCCCTGGAATTCTGCCATTGTCAGCATAACCCCACATCCAAATATCACCATCTACATCTACTGCTGCTATATGATGTGCTTGGTTTGCCTTAGCTGGATAAAAATCTACTATTTTCTTATCAATTTCTACTTTTATTGGAGTAGGATTTATTAATCTATTAAAACCAGCTCCCATCTGTCCTTCCGTTCCACGTCCCCAAGCATAAACGTCTCCACCTTCTGACAATGCATAACCTGTTTCATAACCTGCAGCTATTTTCTTTATTTTTATACCCTTATCTACAAAATATGGAATTTGCATCATTCCGCCAAGGTAGTTTTGTTCCCCTTCTGTTTTGCCTATTCCTGTCCTTCCAGCAATATTATATCCCCAAGACCAAACCTTACCTTCAGAATCTAAGGCGTGACCTCCTAACTTTCCTGATGCTGTTTGAATAAATTTAACATTTGAAAGCTGTCCGTATGTCGGAGCAGGTTCGCTATAGTCAAACTTATAATCTTGTGTTTGCTCTAATGGACCTCCTGTTGCTGCTATATAATTTTCAAGTATATCTTCCGCTGTTAAATATTTGTTTTCTTGTCCTGTTTCTTCTTCCGCTTTACTTACTGTAGGTAATAAGCCTGGAGTTATTACCATTGAAAGTATTAGCATAAAAGAAATAAAACTCTTTAAAGCTTGTGGAAAATATTTTCCACTTTTCTTACTATTCATTTTAACCTCCATTTTATTATTAATATTAATTATTTTTTATTAACTGTATTTAAAATAAAAATGTCTTTTAACTTATTATTGACAATATGTTTTTTATATAAATACAATGTTAATAAAGTTTAATATTTTACTATTATTATATCATAGGTTGTTTTATCTTATAGTTCATTTCTTTTATACCCTTATTAAAATAGCAATATTTTTATATATTTAATAAGATTTCACAATTAAATTATTTTATTTAATATAGTAGATTTAAAGCTTTACCCTCTTTTCCCCATATAGTATAAATAATTATATTATAGTTATATTTTTATATATTATTTTAGTTATTTATTAATTACTTAAATCATATATATTTCCTTGTATATATCACTGTTGTTTTTTACTAATATAATTGAATTTTTCAAATAATAATTTTCTTATATTTTATATGTTTTTTCAATAAAAGAAAGAAGGTTGCCCCCTTCTTTCTTAATAATTTTTTCTTATTTTCTTCTATAGTATATGGTATTATTTTCCTATAAATCTTTCTATAAATTCTTCATAATTCATTTTTCTGTCTTCAATTATCTTTTCGTCCAGTTGAATAATTCTATTGGCTATACTATTTATAAATTCTGTGTCATGGGAAGTAAATAAAATATTTCCCTTAAAGGCTTTTAAACCGTTGTTAAGGGCAATTATTGATTCCAGGTCCAGATGGTTTGTTGGTTGGTCAAATAATAGTACATTTGAACCAAACATCATCATTTTAGACAACATCATTCTTACTTTTTCTCCACCTGATAGTTTATCCGCCGGTTTTAAGGCGTCATCTCCTGAAAATAACATTCTTCCTAGGAAGCCTCGTATATAGATTTCTGACTGTTCTACTGAATACTGTCTTAACCAATCGATTAAGTTTAGTCCAGTATTGTCAAAATAGGAACTATTATCCCTTGGAAAATATGATTTTGTAATAGTTTGCCCCCATTTATAGCTGCCTTCGTCTGCTTCTAATTCTCCTACTAGTATTTTAAATAGGCTAGTTATGGATATCTCATCTCCAATAAAGGCTATTTTTTCATCTTTATTTACCCTAAAGCTTACATTATCTAAAACTTTTCTTCCATCTATGGTTTTGGATATTTCGTTTACTTCTAGAATTTGGTTTCCAGCTTCTCTTTCCATTTCAAATCCTACAAAGGGATATCTTCTTGTTGATGGTTGTAAATCCTCTATTTGAATTTTATCCAGTAGTTTTTTTCTTGATGTTGCTTGTTTTGATTTTGATTTATTTGCAGAAAAACGTTGAATAAAACTTTGTAATTCCTTTATTTTTTCTTCTTTTTTCTTATTTTGTTCTTTTATTAGTCTAGACATTAATTGACTGGATTCATACCAAAAGTCATAGTTTCCAACAAATATTTTTATTTTTCTAAAGTCTATATCTACCATATGGGTGCATACATTGTTTAAAAAATATCTGTCATGGGAAACTACTATAACCATTCCTTCATAGTCTATTAAGAAGTTTTCCAACCATAGTATAGACTTAATATCCAAATCGTTTGTAGGCTCGTCTAGTAAAAGTATGTCCGGTTTTCCGAATAGGGCTTTTGCCAGTAAGACTCTTACTTTTTCCCTACCTGTTAATTCCCTTACATATTTATTATGCTTGTCTACATCTATGTTAAGGCCTTGTAAAATAGTTGCAGCTTCGGATTCTGCCTCCCAGCCATCCATTTCCAAAAACTCTTCTTCTAGTTCCGCCACCTTTATTCCATCTTCTTCATTAAAGTCCGGTTTTGCATATAGCTCATCTTTTAAATGCATTATTTCTACTAATCTTGGATTGCCGGATATTACTACATCTATTATTTTTTCGTCGTCAAATTGATTATGGTCCTGTTCCAAAACCGACATTCTTTCATTTTTATCTATTGCAATTGTTCCTGTATCAGGTTCTAATTCTCCTTGTAATATTCGTAAAAATGTAGATTTACCTGCTCCGTTTGCCCCTATTACTCCATAGCAATTGCCTTTTGAAAATGTTAAATTAACATCGTCAAATAATTTTTGCCCTTGAAAGCTTAAACTTAAATCTGTTATGTTTATCAAATTTTTTCCCCTCTAAAAATATTTCTTAAATTTTCTAATTATATACACCAAAAATCTAACCCAAATAGCAAGTCCCAATATTGCAAGAATAGTTTTTAATATACGTGATTGTATTGTTAGTTGTACAAAAAATATATTATAAAACAAAAACCCTACTAATATTAGACCAATTATTAAAAGTAATATTTGAATTATTTTTATTAATACATTATTTACCATAGTATTCCTCTTTATTTTTAGTCTACACTATAATATATACTCTTTATTTATTTTAATCAATATAAAACCTACAATAATGTATGGTTTATTAATATTATTTATAGCTATTAATTAATTGACTATATACTTTATTTATGATATGCTTTAACGTAATAAAATAATATGGTTATTACAAGAATAAGTAGTTTTTATACTTTACTTAAGAGAGTTATCGGTTGGTGTAAGGTAATGTAAAATATTAAAACGAATACATCTTGTAGCTTCTCATCGAAAAATAATATAAGTAGGTTGAGACGGGATTACCCGTTACAGTAATAGGATGTTATATATTTTTATATTGCACCCGAAAAGGTTAATTTCGCAAGGATTTAACAAATTGAGGTGGTAACACGGGTTATACACTCGTCCTCTTTCACCAAAGAGGATGGGTGTTTTTTTATTATTTAAATACTTAACCTATACACCACTTACTATTAAAATAAAAAAATGTTTATTAATTCTAGGAGGATTACAAATGGCAAATATCGAATTTTTTACTGGAGAGAATATACCACTGGAAATGCATAAGGTACGCATAGTACAAAAACTTAATTTACCACCTGTTGAATACCGTAAAGACGCTATGGAAAAAGCAGGCTTTAATACTTTTATGCTACAAAATAAAGATGTTTTTATGGATATGCTTACTGACAGTGGCGTTAATGCAATGAGTGACAGACAACAAGCAGCTATGATGGTGGCGGATGATAGCTATGCCGGTAGTGAAACTTTTACAAGATTACAAAATAAGGTAACAGAAATATTTGGAATGGAGTATTTTCTACCTGCTCACCAGGGACGTGCTTGTGAAAATATTTTAGCTGAAGCTTATGTTAATGAAGGCTCTGTTATTCCTATGAATTTCCATTTTACTACTCCTAAAGCCCATATAACCAGACTTGGCGGTAGGGTTGAAGAGTTGGTTATAGAGGAAGGTTTAAAAATAAATTCAGATCATCCTTTTAAAGGAAATTTTGATACAGATAGACTTCGTAAGTTAATTGAAGAAGTTGGTCCAAATAATATTCCTTTTATACGTTTAGAAGCAGGAACTAACCTAATTGGTGGACAACCTTTTTCTTTAGAAAATGCTAGGGAAGTGTGTGCTATTGCAAAAGAGTTTAAGATTATGACTGTCCTTGATGCAAGTCTATTACAGGATAATCTTTACTTTATAAAAACAAGGGAAGAATCTTGTAAGAATAAGTCTATTAGGGAAATTACAAAAGAACTTTCCGACTTAATGGATATAATTTATTTTTCTGCTCGTAAATTAGGTTTTGCTCGTGGCGGTGGAATTTGTATACGCTCTGAAGAAGATTTAAAGAAAATGAGAGAACTAATACCTTTATTTGAAGGCTTTTTAACCTATGGTGGAATGTCCGTAAGAGAAATGGAAGCTATTGTAGTTGGTTTAGATGAAACAATGGATATGGATGTAATTTCACAAGGTCCTAAATTTATTCAATATATGAGTGATGAATTACAAAAACATGGTGTACCGGTAGTAACACCTGCCGGTGGTTTAGGTTGTCATATTAATGCTGGTGAATTTGTATCTCATATTCCACAGGAGGAGTACCCTGCCGGCGCCTTAGCTGCGGCAATTTATATTGCTGGTGGAATTAGAGGAATGGAAAGAGGTACACTGTCTGAACAAAGAAATCCTGACGGCTCTGAACAACTTTCTGAAATGGAATTAG
The DNA here is from genome assembly GCF_016458825.1 of Miniphocaeibacter halophilus. Lineage (NCBI taxonomy): Bacteria > Bacillati > Bacillota > Tissierellia > Tissierellales > Peptoniphilaceae > Miniphocaeibacter > Miniphocaeibacter halophilus. The sequence goes on along the minus strand of NZ_CP066744.1, from coordinate 1,335,218 downwards.
TTCGTCTAGCAATGCCAAGAAGGGTATTTACCTTGTCACAAGTTAAATACGCTATTGATAGAATAGTTTGGTTATACAATAACCGTGACCTAATTGGTGGACTAAGATTTGTTGACGAACCTAAAACCTTAAGATTCTTTATAGGGAAACTGGAAGCAACTTCAGATTGGCCTGAAAAACTAGCTAAAAAGTTTAGAGAGGATTTTCCTGAAAGTTTATAGGAACACACAAATAAAAATATCTTCTTTGCAAAATTAGGAGAAATACTTGAAACTTATAATCAGAGAATTAAAAGCAAAGAAATACCATATTTAAAAAGAATTTACCTATCAAGCTATTTTTCAAAAAGAAAATAATAAGCTAATTCCTAGAATTATTTTAGATGACTCTGGATTAAAAATATACTATGAAAACTTTAATGACAATACCGATATATACTTTGTTGCAGAAGTAGAATAAAATATTATTGGTGCTACATGGAGTAGACTTTTTCCTGAAAATATAAAAGGTTATGGCTTTATAGATAGTCATACTCCTGAGCTTTCTATATCTATTTTACCTAAGTACATAGGTTATGGTGCCGGCTCTAAATTATTAAAAGAAATACTCCTAGCTTTAAAGAAAAAAGGCTATAGCAAAGTTTCACTAGCTGTTCAAAAGAAAATCCGGCTTTAAATCTGTATAAAAAATTTAATTTTAAAATATATCAGGAAGTAGAAAATGATTTAATTATGTACTGTAATTTAAAAAAACCGCTGTTTAGCGGTTTTTTTATTCAGTTTGTATATATTATTTGTAAATTTAACATACAGCTATATAGTTTCATGCTATAATAAATGTATCAATTTAACGAGGTGTTATATGACTTTACAACAACTAAAATATATAGTTAAAGTTGCAGAAAAAGGCTCTATTAATGAAGCTGCTAAAGAACTCTTCATTTCCCAACCAAGCCTTTCAAATGCAATTAAGGAGCTGGAAAAGGAATTACAATTTGCCATTTTTATTAGGAACAACAGAGGCGTAGTTCTTACAAATAAAGGAACTGAGTTTTTAGGCTACGCTCAACAGGTTTTAACCCAGGCCGACCTTTTAGAGGCAAAGTATATTAAGGGAACTGTAAAAAAACAAAGATTTGCAGCGTCTTCCCAACATTATCTTTTTGTTGCAAATGCTTTTGTTGACCTAGTTAAGGACTATTCTGATGAAGAATATGATTTTACCTTAAACGAAACTACAACCTATGAGGTTATTGAACATGTTAAAACAATGTATAGTGAGATAGGTATAATTTATCTTTCAAATTATAATGAGGCCGTTATTAGGAAGATGTTGTCTGAAAATAATTTAATTTTTAAGGAGCTCTTTACTGCTAAACCACATGTTTTCCTTTCAAAGAAACATCCTTTAGCAAATAAAAATATAATCGAGATTGCCGAATTAGATGATTATCCTAAAATTTCATTTAACCAGGGAATGTACAATTCCTTTTATTTCTCTGAGGAGGTTTTTAGCTATTTGCCTGTAAAGAAAAGCATTCGTGTAAGCGACCGTGCTGCAGTTGTTAATTTTATGATAGGTTTAGATGCCTACACCTATTCTTCCGGAGTTTTCCCGGAATATTTACACGGTGGAGATATAATTTCTGTTCCTGTTAAGGCCGACGAAAAAATTCAAGTAGGTACAATTGTTCATAAAGATGTGGTTTTATCGGAAATTGGCAAAAAGTTTTACGATATTCTACTGGATTACTCTAAGGGATTTAATAGCTAGAATTATAGCCTAAGTCTATATCACGGTATATTTAATCTATCTTATACTATAACTTTTCTTTATGATACAATGGTTTAAATTCAATTATTGGAGGATTATTAATGAGAGATGAAACTAAATGCCTGCATTCAGGCTACACACCTAAAAACTCTGAACCTAGGGTTGTCCCTATTGTTCAAAGTACAACTTATGTCTATGATTCAACTGAAGAAGTAGCTTCTGTTTTTGACGAACCTACTAAGTCTTTAATTTATTCCAGATTTGCCAACCCTACTGTTATGGCCGTAGAAGAAAAAATTGCAGAACTTGAAGGCGGCGTTGGTGCTATGTGTACAACATCAGGACAAGCTGCTACTCTTCTATCGATTTTAAATATATGCAATGCCGGAGATAGTTTTATTAGTTTAACAGAAATTTATGGTGGAACTGTAAATCTTTTTTCCTATACATTAAAAAAATTGGGAATTGAATGTATCTATGTTGATAAATACGCTTCTGAAGAAGAAATAAATAAGGCTTTTAAGAAAAATACCAAGGCAGTTTTTGGAGAAACAATTGCAAATCCTGCCTTATCTGTTTTAGATTTTGAAAAATTTTCCCGCATAGCTCATGAAAATGGAGTTCCTTTAATTGTAGACAATACTTTTGCAACTCCTGTTTTATGTAAACCCTTTGAGCATGGTGCCGATATTGTAATACATTCTACTACAAAATATATGGATGGCCATGCAGTACAAGTTGGTGGAGTTATTGTAGACAGCGGTAATTTTGACTGGACTAATGGCAAATTCCCGGAACTCGTTGAACCGGATGAATCATACCACGGAATTTCCTATGTTGAAAACTATGGTAAAGCTGCCTATATTGTTAAGGCTAGAATGCAACTAATGAGAGATTTTGGTTGTTATCCTGCTGCCCATTCGGCATTTTTACTTAATTTAGGCTTGGAAACTTTAGCAATTAGAATGAAACAGTACTGTGAAAATGCAACGGCTGTAGCAAAATATTTTGAGAAATCAGATAAAATAGAATCCGTAACCTATCCCGGTTTAAAAGGCGATGAAAACTATGAATTAGCCCAAAAATATTTAAAGGGAGCTAGTGGTGTTATTTCCCTAAATATAAAAGGCGGAAGAGAAAATGCCATTAAGTTTATGGATGCTTTGAAATTAGCTTCTAATGAAGTTCATGTTGCTGATATTCGCACATGTGTACTTCATCCTGCCAGCGAAACCCATCGTCAATTAACAGATGAACAACTGGTTGCTGCCGGTATTGAAGGCGGAATGGTACGTTTTTCTGTTGGACTGGAAAATATAGACGATATTATTGAAGATATCCAACAGGCTTTAAATGCAATTTAAAAACAGGAGATATTTTATCTCCTGTTTTACTATTTATAAACTTCTTCTGCATAAGCTGCCGCAATTCCACCATAAGCAGTTCCTGGCCCACCACTCATTAATATTGCAACTTCTATTACTCCATATATTTCTTCTAAAGTAACACCAGCTTTTTTTGCAGCATTTACATGGGCTAAAATACAGCCTTCACATCTTATAGCTATTGATATACCTAAAGCTACTAATTCCTTTTCCTTAACGGATATGGCTGTTGTTTCCATAATTTTTTTATGTAGTTCTTGGAAACCTCCCATTACTTCCGGAGAATTTTTCCCTAATAATGCGGTATTTGCTTCTCCTTCTTTCCTTTTTTCACTATAACTCATTTTTACCTCCTTATTTTTTATAATAAGTTATGAATTTTATAAATTACTATATCTTTAACCTATTAGTAATTTTCTTTACTTATTATATTCCTTTATAATTATATCAAAAAAAATAGACTTTATCTAAGTCTACTTAAAATGGCTCTATAATTTATAGTGGTAATGGTAATAAATCCATTAACACTATTTAACAAGGAAGCAAGTTTAAGGGTTTGGAAAATGAAAAAGCGGCTCAAGCTTCTTAGCTTGAACCGCAAATATCATTACTTTTCTTTATCAACACTATTTGACAAAGAGCCCGATAAAAGCCCACCTAGCGGTGAGCTTTTACTATATATAGGCTTTTATTTCCTCATGACTTAAATATCTACTGTAAACATCTACAAAGTCGTTATCTATAGAAATATTATTATGTAACTCATAGTAGTCTATAATTGAGACAAGTTCCAATACCTTCTCGTCTTCACTTTCGTTATTTAAGGACTGAATATACATTTCAATTTTTTCTTTAATTTCATCTATCCTATTTAACTTTACTATAATTACAGATTCCTCAAATATTTCTACAGAATCCAATGAATACTTTAACAATATTTTTACACTAAAATTTTTTAACATAATAACTCCTTTTCTATTCAAGGAGTTATTATATACTAATATAATTATTTTGTGAATAGGCATTTTGCTTTTAACCATATATAATTTTATTATTCATGGTATTTGGGATATTATATTTAATAAATATCAAAAATTTACAGGGAGGCAAAATAATGGAAAATCATATTTACTATTTAAGAGAAGCTGTGAAAGTTTCAGAAGAATCAGTTGCTAAGGGAAATCATCCCTTTGGGGCTATTTTAGTTTCTCCTGAAGGAGAAATTTTACTAAGGCAAGGTAATGTTGAAGTAACAAATAAGTCATCTATAGGCCATGCTGAAACAAAATTAATGGAAAAGGCCGGTGAGTTGTTCGATAAAGAATACTTATGGAATTGTACTATGTACACTACCTGTGAGCCATGTGTAATGTGCTGTGGTGCTGCCTATTGGACTAATGTTGGAACAATAGTCTATGGTGTTTCAGAGAAGAAACTCTTGGAAATAACCGGCTCTGATGATAGAAACCCAACATTTGATTTACCTTCTAGAGAAATTTTTTCAAGAGGACAAAAAAATATAAAAGTTATTGGGCCTATTGAAGAAATGACTGAAGAAATATTGAAACCGCATTTAAATTATTGGAATAAAAAATAAAACAATTTACCCTTATCCCCTAAATCAAGTATTGGTTTAGGGGGTTTTTTGTATTTTAAAATAATGAGATATTTAATATAAGATTTAATAGATTTTTTATTAACTTTTACCTTTGTTTTTTTATTTAATATATAATATATTTATATACTATGGTCATACTGTAGCTTACTTACTAAAGCTTTTAAATAGTATGGTTATATAGTAAAATCAATAATAACTAATTTTTTGGAGGCATTAATATGAGAAGGTCCGATAGAGAGGTTACAGGGCTTAATAATATACTATCTATAGCAAAAAACGGCGATACAATTATACTGGCTTTTAACGACAAGGATTTTCCTTATATTTTGCCTGTTAATTACGGTTGTGAATTAAAGGATAATAATTTATATTTCTATTTTCATGGTGCCTTAGAAGGTAATAAATATAAGTATATTTATAATGGCGCTAGGGTCTCCTTTGAAATAGACTGTAATCATAAGCTTGTAACTGGAAAAAGCAACTGTTCCTTTTCAATGAAATACGAATCTTTAATTGGAAGGGGAATTATTTATGAAATAAAGGAATATGAGGAAGTTACCAATGCCTTAAATTGTATAATGAAACAGTATACCGATTCCTATAGTCGCCAATATGATGAAGGCTCTTTAAAAAAAGTTAAAGTCTTTAAAATAGAAGTTATTAGTATAACTGGCAAATCCAATATATAAGTAGGAGGAGTTATGAGAAAAGCTGAAAGAGAAGTGTTTGGTATAGAAAATTTTTACAGGATTGCTTTAAGTGGAGATGTTATTGTACTGGCCTTCAATAATGGCGAATACCCCTATGTTCTACCTGTAAATTATGGATGTGAATTAAGGGATGATAATCTATATTTCTATTTCCATGGTGCCTTAGAAGGTAATAAGTATGATTTTATATACGACAATGCTAAACTTACCTTTGAAATAGACTGTAATCATGAACTTATTGTAAAATATGATAAGGGCTATTGTACAATGGCCTATGATTCAATTATTGGAAAGGGCGTTTTGCGAGAATTAAAAGATTATGATGAAATTTATAAGGCTTTAAATATTTTAGTAAAACACCATCATAAGGATGATGATTTTAAGTTTAATCCTGCAGCAATTAGTAGAACAAGGGTTTTTGAAATTAAAGCTACAAATATTACTGGAAAATCAAAAAAATAATATTTCCATAAACGAGGTTATACATGAAAAATTTTTTTAAATTTATTACAAGTAGAATGTTCTTTGTTAGTATTATTTTCATTCTACAGGTACTTCTTACTTACGAAGTATATGTTTTACTTGCTGACAACTTCTTTTGGTTCTATGTTGCAAGTTTAATTTTAGGTCTTATTTTAGTAGTAACTATTATAAATAAAGATACAAACCCTGCTTATAAAATAGCCTGGATTGTTCCTATTATAGCCTTTCCAATGTTTGGATCAATCATCTATTTGTTTTTTGCACAAAATAGATTTGTATCTAATATAAGAATGTCCATGTCAACAACAACCTCCTCTTTTCATTTTTTAATGACTAATCATATAAATACCTTAGAGGAGATTACAGATGAAGATGCCTACATACAAAGTAGGTACTTAGAACGATATGCTAGCTGTCCTGTCTATAAAAATACCAATTCTAAATACTATCCCAGTGGAGAAATGTTTTTTTACGATTTTATTAAAGATCTTAAAAATGCAAAAAATTTTATTTTTTTAGAATTCTTTATTATTGAAGAAGGTTATATGTGGAATACGGTTTTGGATATTTTAGTAGAAAAAGTCAAAGAAGGCGTTGATGTAAGACTAATTTATGATGATTTTGGCTGTATTTCTAAATTACCAAGAAACTATGATAAGTTTTTAATTTCTAAGGGAATAAAGTGTCAAGTTTTTAATCCTATAAAGCTATTTGTTATGCCAAAACATAACAACAGGGATCACCGAAAGATAATTGTTATCGATGGAAATATCGGATATACCGGCGGGGTAAATTTAGCAGATGAATATATTAATAAGGTGGAAAGATTTGGTCATTGGAAAGATAGTGCCGTTAGATTATATGGTCAGGCTGTATGGAGTTTAACTGTAATATTTTTATCTATGTGGAATTCTATTTCCGATGAATTTGTAGATTTTGAGTCCCATTTACATAGACTAAATTTTGATGATGAAATAGAAGATCCCGATAACGGTTTTGTCCAACCTTTTTCCGATTCACCTTTAGATGCTGATCCTGTTGGTGAAAATATTTATTTAAATATAATTAACAGAGCAAAAAACTATGTATATATTACAACACCCTATTTAATACTTTCCAATGAAATGCTTACAGCCTTAAAAAATGCTGCAAAGGGTGGTATTGATGTTAGGATTTTAACTCCTCATATTCCCGATAAAAAAACTGTCTTTATGGTTACTAGAAGCCATTATGAAAGTTTAATTGCCTCCGGTGTTAAAATATATGAATATACGCCTGGTTTTATACACGCTAAAAACTTTGTCTCCGATGATAAATTTGCAGTAGTCGGAACTATAAACGTAGATTTTAGAAGTCTTTATCTCCATTTTGAAGATGCAGTTTGGTTTTATGACTCTCCTGTTATTTTTGATATAAAAAGGGATTTTCTTAACACAATAGATATTTCTCAAAGAAAAACATTAACAGAGATGAAAAAAACATTATGGATAAAAAAAGTTGCTAGATCTGTACTAAGGGTCTTTGCACCAATGATGTAAAGGAAAAATTATGAAAGAACGATATAATTCAATTGATTTTATAAGAGGCTTTGCAATAATTAATATGGTCATCTACCATTTGTTCTATGACCTAGTCTATATATTTGGAGAAAATATTTCCTGGTTTCCCAGTAAGTACTCCTCTATATGGCAAAATTTAATAGCTATGACCTTTATAGTAACTTCCGGTATTTCCTATAATTTCGGAAAGAAAAATTCCAGAAAATTTACTATGCTTTTAGCTTGTGCCGCAATACTTTCAGTTTTTACCGCAATTTTTATGAAGGACCAATTTATAGCCTTTGGAATAATACATTTTTTTGCTTTTGCAACACTAATACTACTGGCTATTGATCCAATATTAAAACGTATAAATCCATTTATAGGAATAATCCTATTTGTTTTATTGTTTATAGCTACAAAACCAATTACAAATGGATATATTAATTTATTTTTTACAAAACATTACTTACCTGAAAATTTATATAATTTGAAATTTTTATTTTGGCTAGGATTTCCTGGTCCTAATTTTACATCAGCAGACTATTTTCCAATACTGCCATGGATATTTCTATTTATAGTCGGCTTTTATATTGGCCGCCTAATAGTAACTAAAAAGCCTATTATGAAGAAAAAAAGATACAACCCTGTGTGTATAATTGGAAGGCATAGTTTATTTATATATATGATTCATCAACCAATAATATATTTAATACTGTCTTTTGTTTATAAAACTTCTTTATTTTAAGGAAGTTTTTAAAAAAGGAAGTTTCAATAAAGAGAAAGGAGAAGAAATTGAAAAAAATAGTTACTCTTGGAGAAATAATGTTAAGACTTGCTACTCCTAATTTTGAAAAATTTAATCAAGCAACTAATTACAACGCCGTCTTTGGAGGAGGGGAAGCCAATGTTGCAGTTTCTTTAGCAAATTATAATAATAGGGTTCAGCACGTTACAAAGCTTCCCGACAATGAATTAGGTCAAGCTGCCATAGATTCTTTAAACAAATACAGAGTACATACTAATTATATTCCTAGAGGAGGAAAAAGAATTGGCATTTATTTTCTGGAACAAGGCTATTCCTACAGACCTTCTAAGATAATTTACGATAGGGAAAGTTCATCACTGGCAACTGCTACTATAGATGATTTTGATTTTTATAGTATTTTCGATAGAGCAGAATGGTTTCATATATCTGGTATTACCCCTGCCCTTAGTAAAAGTTGTGAAGAAATAACATTAAAAGCATTACAAGTGGCTAAAGAAATGGGAATTACCGTTTCTATGGATGTAAATTTCAGGGCCAGCCTTTGGGATATTGAAACAGCTAGAAAAGTAATCTCCAATTTAATGCAGTATGTAGATGTTTGTTTTGACGGTGATTGGCCATTAGGCTTTAGAGAAACAACACCGGACGGAACGAGTTTAGAAGATGAATTAAAATTATATGAAAAAGCTTTTAAAAATATGTCAAAAGTATATGGCTGTAAATATTATTTTAGTTCATTGAGAAAATTAATATCCTCTTCTTCAAATTTCTATTCTGCCTGTGGCTATAATGGAAATGAATTTTATCACACAAAGGTTTACGATGTAGATATTATTGACAGAGTTGGAACTGGCGACTCCTTTGTTGCCGGTGTAATAAATTGTTTAGTAAAGGGCAAAAACTTTAAAGAAGCCTTAGATTTTGGAGTTGCTGCTGCTGTTTTAAAACACACAATTCCAGGTGATGTTAACTTAGTCAAGGAAGAGGATGTCTATAATTTGTTACAAGGTGGAAACACCCGAATACAACGATAAAACTCCCTTAATTTAGGGAGTTTTTATTATTTTTATAGTTGAATTAAAATATTTTTCTATAAATAAGGTTCTTTTAAAAATCTCATCTTTTGAATAAATATTTTTGCCTATAACCCATTTTTCCTCAATATCATCTTTTCTTATTATTTTTGCTATTAATTCTCCTGTAAACTCTTCCAAGGGCTTATTGTCTTCTGTTAAAATATAAGCATCTTGTTCTTCACCATCACCACTACTAATTCCTAAAATATACCCATAATTAACAGGGTAAATATTTCCATAAAAATCTCTATATCCAATCGGCCTGTCAACAATAACTTTGAATTTTTTTCCTTTAAAATAATCCTCTGCTAAAATTCCATAAATTGAAATATCTGTAAACTCCCCCTTATTTTTAAACCTTTGTCTTAGAGTTCCTTCATATTTCAACCCACACTTTTTCATTACTTTACCAGAAGCAAAATTTAAAGGCATATGAGTGGCTTCAATTCTATTGACTTTAATATCTTCAAACAAAAATTTAATAATTCTTAAAAAAGCCTCTGTAACTATTCCTCTATTCCACCAATTTTTTCCTATAACATAGCCAATGGTTGCCATATTTAATTCTTCGTCCATATCTACAACATCTATTGTTCCAATAGGCTCTCTTATTTCCTTTAATTCGATTATCCATCGGTATGTTTTTTTGGACTTGTATTCATTAATCCAATTTGTAAATATTCTTTTCGTCTCTTCTAGGTTTTCATGTTTGCTCCATCCGACAAATTTAGTTACTTCCTTATCGGTAGCCCAGTTTTTATAAGCAAAACGAAAATCATCTGAAGATATTTTTCTTAAAATTAGTCTTTCCGTTTCAAGTCTTACAGTGCCTATATGATTCATTTCTTTATTACTAAAATAGACAATAGTAAATCTATTGTCTCAGGCTGTTGACAATGAAATTGTCAGCAGCCTTTTAAAATGGGTAAAAATAATATAGGGTGATAAAAATGATGGGTAAAAAAGACAAGATAAGTAAAACACAAATAGAGATATTAAGTTTAGATTCATTAGTTCCACAAGATCATTTGGTAAGAAAACTGGATCAAGTTATTGATTTAAGCTTTATCTACGATTTAGTAAAAGATCTTTATTCTAAAACAGGAGCCGAAAGTATAGATCCTGTTGTTTTAATAAAATTAAATATTATCCAATATACATTTGGAATTAGGTCTATGCGACAAACAATAAAAGAAATAGAAGTTAATGCAGCATATAGATGGTACTTAGGATATGGATTAACTGAGAAAATACCACATTTCTCAACCTTTAGTAAAAATTATCAAAGACGATTTAAAGGAACAGATATTTTTGAACAAATATTTTTCAGAATTTTAAATGAAATAGCTAAATGTGGATTACTTACAGAAGAAAATATATACATAGATGGAACTCATATAAAGGCAAATGCAAATATACATAATAAAGAAACCATAGAAGTAGAAGAATCTGTTAAATATTACCAAGACATATTAGAAAAAGAAATAAATGAAGATAGAAAAAATCATAATAAAAAACCATTAAAAAAAAACGAAGAAATCAAAACAAAAGAAATAACAGTAAGTAAAAATGACCCAGATTGTGGAATATTTCATAAAGGAGAGCATAAAAAAGTATTTGCATATTTATCAAATACAGCGTGTAATGATTATGGAATAATACTTGATTTTGAAGTAACCTCAGGAAATAAACATGATTCAACAGTATTTCCTATATTATATGAGAGAATAAAGAATAAATATAAAAGTAATAAATACATAGCAATTGATGCAGGATATAAAACACCGGCAATAGCAAAACAAATACTTGATAATGATAAAATACCATTATTACCATATAAAAGACCAATGACAAAAAAAGGGTTCTATAAAAAATATGAATATGTTTATGATGAATATTATGATTGTTATATATGTCCAAATAACAAAATATTAAAATATAGTACAACCAATAGAAATGGATATCAAGAATATAAAAGTAATCCTAACGATTGTAAAAACTGTAAATATGTCAAAAATTGTACAGAAAGTAAGAATAATCAAAAAGTAGTAACTCGTCATATCTGGGAAGAATACATAGAAAAATGCGAAGATATTAGACATACTAAAGGATTTAAAGAAAAATATGGAAGAAGGAAAGAAACAATAGAGAGAGTTTTCGCTGATGCAAAAGAATTACATGGGATGCGATACACATTACATAGGGGTTTAGAAAGAGTTAAAAATGAACTATACCTCTTATTTGGGTGCATGAATTTAAAGAAGTTGGCAAAAATCATATGGAAAAGGTATAAGAATTCTTCCGAATTACATGTTTTATTTGAAGATTTGAAAAATATTTCAAATTTCAGAATTTTAAAAAGGCATTTTAGATTATTGATAAATTCTAAAATGCCTTTTGTCTTCAATCTGAGACAATAGTAAATCTATTGTCTATTTTTGTCTCCTTTGTTTATTTTTCCTTACTCTATTTTCTCAATAAAAGCTGCTATTAAAATACAAATACCTCTAATAAATTCAAGCTTACTAAACCCAATTATAGAGCTTCCAAATATCATATATTAAAAATAAAGGATTTTTATTATGGCAAAAAATCCTTTATTGTATAATCTTCTGTATTATAGCTAATTGAAAGAAGTTTTTCCTATCTATTAATTAATATATTATTCACCTAAAAATTATCATTAGACCAAACTTAATTGCTTCCATAACTTTTTTATTTATAACAGATTTTACTAATATCTATTTTTATCTTCATTAATTATTTTTTCTTTTATTTTCTCGTATTCCTCTTCTGTAATTACACCTTTTTGCATTAATTCAAAGGCTTTTTCCAGCTCCATTAATTCATCTATATTAGAATTATTTCTAGCACTTTCATAATAATTTGCTAGAAAATACGCTACTAATAAACAAATTCCTCCAACTACCCAAGCAGTAAAGATAAATATAATTCCCCAGACTAATATATTATTGCTTTTTTCTTTAAATTCTTCATCGGAAAAATCTTTATATTTTAATAACGTAACTCCTCCAATAATATCTACAACTCCAAATATGACTCCAACAACTGTAAAAAACATAATAACTCCACCAACGATGCCAATTACTGCACCAATGAAAGTTAAAGTTTTTGCTATGTTAATATTTTTACTATCCATAAATACTCCCTATTTCCCTTCAAAATAATCTTCCGATATTAGTCCATAGTAAGAAGCGTCAACAATACCTTGATTACTCCAATCAGCTTGTTTTAAAGTGCCTTCGTATTTCATTCCACATTTTTTCATAACCCTGCCAGAACCAATATTGTTAGGATCAAACATAGACTCTATCCTATTAACTTCAACTTCTTCAAAAAAGAATTCTATTAGCCTAGTTAAAGCCTCTGTCATTATTCCATTTCCCCACCAAGCTCTTCCCAAGGCATATCCAATATGAACCATTTCTATTCTATTATCTATTTTTATAGCACCTATTGTCCCTATAGGCTCATTAATTTCCTTTAATTCTATTATCCAGTTATAGACTTCATTATTGTATTCATTAATCCAAGATGAAAAAATATACTTTGTTTCATCTATATTATTATGACTTTTCCATCTTAAAAATTTAGTAACCTCATCGTCTGTAACCCAATTTTTATAGGCCGGTACTACATCCTGTAAAGTAGCTTTTCGTAAAATTAGCCTTTCTGTTTCCAACCTTACAGTTCCTAAATGTTTCATAACCCCTCCAAAATATAATCTATACCTATATATTACTTTATATTTAACTCTACAACAAAATTATTTAAATTACCTTTATTGCTGTAATATATTTCACCCTTGTGTTTATTAATAATAGTTTTAGAAATGGAAAGTCCTAAGCCTAAACCACCGGAAGTAGACCTTGCCTTATCCCCTCTTACAAAGGGATTAAATAAAGTCTTTCTAGTATTCTTATCTATTAATTTACCATTGTCTGAAATTTCAAGTATTAGCTTATTGTTTTCTTCTTCTAAGGATATTCTTGTAAAAGTTCCACTATTATATTTTAACTGGTTCTCCATTAAATTATTTAAAACTCTTTTTATTAAATTTAAATCTATATTAATATATATGTCATCCTTGGGTAAATTTACCTCTACATCAATTTTTTTGTTCTCTAATTCATTGTAGTATTCTGAAACAGTTTGTCTTACAACTTCAGAAAAATTAGCTTTTTCCATATATAATTTATAATCTTTATTATCTAATTTTAACATATTTGTCATTTCATCTACTAAGTAGGAAATTCTAGAGGCTTTTTTGTCCAAGATATCATAATAATCTTTTTTATCTTCTTCTTTTACTAAATCATCCTTTAAGGCTAATGAATAGGATTTTATTGTTGAGATTGGAGTTTTAATATCGTGGGATAAATCAAGAAGTAATTTGTTTTTTTCCTCTTCTTTTTTTATTCTGTACTCCTCTTCCCTTTCTAATTTTATAATCATATCATTAAAATTATCCTTTAATTCATTTAACTCATTTTTAGTTTGAAAGTCAATTTGAACTCCCTTTTCTCCATCTTTTACCCTATCCATAGCAAAAAGCATCTTATCTATTGGTTTTTTTATTTTATTAGAAAGCCTTTTACTTAATAGAATAATCATAAATATATAAAAAGCTAAAAATAGTATTCCAAATACCTTGCTATTTTTACTCCTGCTATTTGTTAAGTTCAAGGTTAAGGCTAAATTTTTTGTTGGGATTTTTATTAAATATTTTTCTTCACCTAGAAATTTAATAAAAACATGAAATTCTTCACTATTATCCTTTAAATTTAATAGCTCCATAATATCCCTATCACTATAATTCATGGTTTTATCCAATTTATTTCCCACAACTGAAACAACCTTATTATTGCTATCCAACTGTTCTACCCAAGCATTATAATTATCTATTAAAAATCTACTTTGAATTTCTCCCTTATCATTTATCATATTTGTTGGTATATAATTATCTTCATTTTCAATAATATTAAATATAACTAAAGCTCCTGAAATTACCAATATTAATACAATTGATAAGGAAAATACTACAAAACTAGCTATTAATTCTTTAAATATACTTTTTTTCCTAGTCATCTTCTTCTACCATTTTATAGCCTAGGCCCTTTATAGTTTTAATTATATTTCTATTACTATCTCCAATTTTATTTCGAATTCTACTAATATGTACCATAATAGTATTTTCATCGTTCATAAATTCATCTTCCCAAACATAGGAAAAAATCTGTTCCTTGGTAAATATAATATTAATGTTCTCCATAAATAGAGTTAGTATTTTAAATTCTGTTGATGTTAGGTCTATAGGCCTCTTATTGTAGAAAAATTCCCCTGTAGTCTTATTTAATTTCATATTGCCAACTACTACTTCCCTGTTTTCCTTATTGCTTTTTAAAGCTCCATAATTTCTTCTTAGCTGGGCCTTCACCCTGGCAACTACTTCCATAGGATTGTAGGGTTTAGTAATATAGTCATCTGCTCCTAAATCAAGTCCTATTATTTTATCGAAATCCTGTGATTTTGCTGTTAACATAATTACAGGAATTAAACTCTTTTTCCTAATTTCTTGAAGCACTTCTATACCGTCAACTTCAGGCATCATTATGTCAAGAACTACTAAGTCCGCCCTTTCAAAATTTTCCAGTGCTTCCTTTCCGTCCTTTGCTTTAATTATTTCCCAGTTTTCCCTTTTGAAATAAAGCTCCAATACTTCAAGTAATTCAATTTCATCATCTGCTACTAAAATTCTGTATTTCATATCTACCTGTCCTCATTTTAATATCTTAAATATACCATAAAAAAATAGAAAAAAAGGAAGATCTTCCTAATTTTCTAATCATTTTTTCTTTTATATACTATTAATACTATAAGTCCTATAATAATTCCAATTCCTACTGCTATTAATGGTTTATAACTTACCTTGTTTCCAAATAAGTAGTTTTTTCCAATATTTAACACCTCATATAGATTAGGTGTAATTTTTAATACTATCTCTATTATTTTTGAAAGAATTCCCTCTGTTATTTTACTAAAAAATTCCAACATTTCATGAAAATATCCAATTATTGTAAAAAACATTCCTCCTATAGTCCCTAGTAAAAACCCTCCTATATTTGATAGGGAAGTACTAACTAAGGAAATAAATATTATATTTGGCAGCAATAAGAAAAACATCCCTATTAATTTTATTAGATTTATATTATCACCATACCTAACCCCAACAACTATAACCGGTATGAAAAGAAGTGCCATAAAAAACACTGAAGATATTATATTTCCTAAGCTTATTTTCAAATGATATTCCGGCTGTTTTATTCCCCTAATATAAATTAACTGGTTTCTCTTCTTGTTATATTCATCCGGTATTGAATTAGCAGAAATAAATGTAGCTATTACCGATGAAAAAAACATGGTCACAGGCAGCAATGTTGAAATAGCACCTTCAAAACTATTAATAGGCTTACCATTTATAGTTAAAGCACCAGGACTAAAAAATAAAAACACAAGTAGGGCACCTATTATTAAAGCGATTGTTAAATTTTTAAGCTTTAAATTCTTTCTAGTTATTATTTTACTTATACTCATAATTTCCAACTCCTTCAATAAATATTTCGTCTAAAGATCTACCTGTTTTATCCTTTTCCCAATTTACAACAATACGCCCCTTGTTAATTATTATTCCACTATTACAAGTTCTTTCAATATCGTTTAAAATATGGGAATTAATAACTATGGTCTTTCCTTTTTTCTGTAGCTCTAAAATCAAGTCCATAATAGTGTTTCTTCCTATTACATCTAGGTCTGAAGTTGGTTCATCTAGGATTAAAAGTTCCGGATTCCCCAGTAAGGCTTGGGCAATAGATAATCTTTGTCTCATTCCCTTTGAATAACCCTTAACCTTTGTTTTATTATTTTCCAAACCTACTATATCCAAGACTTTTAATATTTCATTTTTAAGTTCCTTCTTACTTATCTTCTGTAATTCTCCATAGAATTTTAAATGTTCATAGCCGGTTAACATCTCATAAAAACTAGGTCTTTCCGGAGAATATCCTATTTTTACCTTATCCTTTATATAAATATCCCCTGAAGTTTTTTTAGTAAGATTTAAAATCATCTTTATTGTTGTAGTTTTTCCTGCTCCATTACTTCCCAGTAAGGCAAAAACCTCTCCCTGCTCTATTTCAAAGGAAATATTATCCACTACTGTATTATTTCCATATTTCTTTGTTAAGTTCCTACATTTAATCATTTTTTCCCTCCTGTGTCCTTTTCTAAATACGTATTCTTGGGTTTTTACTTTAATCTTTTCTTAAATTCAAAATATACTATAATAAATGAAATAAATATTAAGAATAAATACAAACATGCTATTGTTTTTATTTCTAAATTCATGATTATAGTTAAGATTAATAAAACAACCCCTAATATAATCCATACTTTTCCTGTAAATTTATTTATATCTTCTTTTCTGTCCTTGAAAATAAAATAAATAAAATTATTCCATGTTAATTTTTTAAATACAATAAATAATAGCCCACCAATAATTAATAATATACTTGGTACATATTTTAAGAACATTGTAAGCATTTAAACATACTCCCTTTCATTTATTTCCTGTAACTATATTCTATGGCACCAATCTAAATATAAAATTGCTTTAACCTTAAGATAAGCTTAAGATTAAATAGGCTATAATTTAATTGGAGGTTATTATGATTAAATATAAAGATTATGTTGACAAGGACAATATTGAAATAGAAAATGGGGAAATAAGCGGATATAATTACAGGTATTCAATAGAAATTCCAATTTTAAATAGTAATTATAGAAAAGACAATAGACTTTTAATTTGCTCAATGAACCCAAGTAAGGCAACAAAAATACAATCCGATAATACTTTAAACAAATTATGTAAATACGCCTATGAAAATAACTATAAAACCTTAACTGTTGTAGGAATATTACCTTTTTACGAAACCAATTCAAAGGATTTAAATAAATTTAATAGTAATGAATTTGAAAATATAATCGATGAAAATTTCAATAGAATTAATGAAAAAATGAATTATGTAGATAATATTATTATAGCAACGGGAAATCCTACAAATAAAGGCATGGAAAAACTGATTTTTCGACTGAAGAAGCTTCTGGAAAGTAAGAATAATTTATTTTGTTTTAAAACAAACACCGGTGAACTACTTACTAAAAGAGGGTTTACTGTCCATCCCTTGTATTTAAAAGAACTAGTAGCCTGTAATTTACCGGAGGAGTATTTTTATAAATAATAACAAAGCAATAAGTCTTGTATGAGAAAAATAGCAGATTAACAAATATTTTTAACATTATATATAGAAATAAAAAAAACCTGTTATTTTAAAATAACAGGTTTTTTACTAGCTAAAGCTCATAGACATATTTGATAATTCATTTATTATATTTAAGTTTTTAACGGATATTGACTTTCTGTTTTTTATAATATATCCATTAATTTCTTCCGTAAATTTATTTAAAGATTTTTTAAAGGACTTGTCCTCTGCCTCTAAATCTTTTAAAGCCTTAATAATTGAATTTTTGATTTTTTTGTCCTTTGTATCTGACATTTCTATATTTAATTTGTTTATTAACTCTCTAGCTATTTCTCTATCTGTTTTTAACATGTCATACCTCCTAAGATAGATTTGTAAATATCTTACTTGGAGAATGATATATGATTACAAGGACTCTGTCAATAAAATAAAAAGCCCTCTACTAACTTTGTTAAGTTTTTGTAAAATTTACCAACATGTTAAAAAAACGAAATTTATTATTTATTTTAAATCCTTATTTTTCCACCTTTAAATCAAACCCTTGTCTTATTGCAGAATTTAATATCTTAGCTCTATTTTCCAATACATTTTCAAGTTTGCCAATAACCTGCTTACTGAAGCTGTCAACCCTTCTATTTGCCTCTCTTAAATCATAGTATGTTTGCATTTCCTCATCATAATCCTTAATTTCTTCCATATAATTATCGAATTTTTTATATTCATTTTCAAATACTCTTAAATTCATATCCATTCTAGGTTTTAATTGCGGCTCTTGATTTGGATAGCCAAAAGCAACTCCCAATACAGGAAAAGTAAGTTCCGGTAGTTTTAAAATCTCAATTATTTTATCGGTATCATTTAAAACAGAACCTAGAAAAACCCCACCTAGTCCTTCAGATTCTACTGCATTGGTTAAATTTTGAGCAGCTAAACAAGAATCTGTCCAACCTTGAAAAAACCTATCCATGTCATGGCTTGCAGAAAATTTACTTCCTGTTTTATCTTCAGCTATTCTATTATTCCTATATGCATCAACTATAAATATAAAAAGTTCCGGTGCCCGTCCAACATATTCCTGTTTACAAACCTCTGCAATTTGTTTTTTAATATTATTGTCAGTAACCCTAATTACTGAAGAAGTCTGCATTCCTGTACTACTTGCCGTTCTTTGAATTACTGAAATAAATTTTTCTAATAGATTTTCAGGAACTTCCTTCTCTTTAAATTCCCTAATAGTTCTGTGATTTAATTGAGTCTTTATTGTATCGTTCATAATACCTCCTATTAAAATGTTAATTATTGTTAATAAAAAATATATAAAATCCTATAATTATATATACCCTCTAATAATACTTATTTAAAGATTATTTGAAATTTTCATGATTATATAATTTATAGAAAAACCCTTAGAACTGTTTTTGTTAAAAAATCAACATACATTTAAAATAACTCAAAAGGAAGCTTGGATTAATGGTGTTTAAATTATAAAAAGGAATGAGTGTTTAAAATTTCAACAATAATGAAGTGACAATATAAAAATGAGTCCTAAACTAAAGGACTCATTTTTATAATTTCTTTAAATCTAGTTAACTAGCAAAAACTATTCTTTTATAAAATACTGTGGTTCAAATTCCATTTTTGCAAAAGCTGTTTGAGTCATAAATTCAAATTTAAATTTTTGACCAGGCTTCCAATTATTGACACTATTACTATAAGTAGATTCTACAATTATCCCTTCTTCATCTATTAGGGAAATTTCAAATGCAAAATTCTCAAATTCTACAGAAGATGTGTTTTCAACAACCGCTTCATAGTAGGATGAACCGTATTCTTCCTTCACCTTAGTAAATTCCACTTTGTTTACAATATCTTCTATTTCTTTATTCTTAGTATCATCTTCTATTGCCATCTGTGCATTTAATTTAAAATCATCTAAAATATTCTCATATTTCCCAGAAAATTCTATTTTATAACTATCAACAATATCTACTAAAATTTTACTTCTTTCAGCAGCAATTTTATCCCAAGTTTCATAAAATTTTATTTCATCAACAGTAAAATAATCGAAGGCTTCTTTTTGTTCTTTTAAAATGTTTATATAACTTAAAGCCTTTTCTTGTAATTTAGTATCTTCAAATTTTTCGCCACTGTAATCTTTAATTTCATTTAATTCAGTGTCAATCGCTTTTAAATATTCTTCTTTTTGCCCTTGAGTATCCATAGTTAAATCTACTTCTGGTAAATCCCATCTTTTTTCTAAACCCTTTTTAAAGCTAGATAAAAACTCTTTATCTACATAATTTATTTCCGTACTATCCTTAGCTCCATTAGATGAACAACCTACTAATAATGTTAAAAATAGTAATCCTATAATTAATATTGATTTCTTTTTCATATCTTCTCTCCATTACTTCATTCTCTTTACATTATAAAAAAAAACAAAACACTAACTTTGCTCATCATTCAACACCCAATGCCTTATATACAGCATCTTCTGCTGTATTGTAGAATATTAAGTTAAAGCCACCTATTAAGTCTGACGGAACTGTCCCAATATCTACCGCTGAACTCATTGGTAGTAATACTTTCTTTGCTCCAGCATCCTTACAAACCTGTAAAGTGTTTGCTAGTTCTTCTACTTTTATAATTGTACCGCCAATACTTAAATCTCCCAATACTGCAGCACTAGAAATAACAGGTTTATTTAAAGCTGCCGAACATATGGCTATTAGTGTAGCCAAGGTTAAAGTTGAAGTCATGCCTATTCCTGTCATATCCTGTATATTCACTAAATAATCATAATTAGTTGTACTAATACTTCCACTTATGCTTTTGCTATTGGCCTTTAAATATTTAAAGGCTAAGTCTACAGACTCCTTGGCTTCTGAATTAGAGCCAAGTCCTGTCCTTTCGAATTTTCCACTACCTGCTGTAACTTGAGTTTCTAGTTTAAATGTACCTATCATGTCACTTTTTCCCCTAGCGACTGTGTAAAGATGTCCAGGTTTTCCTATGCCTTCCGGTATTAAAGTCCCTCCACCTTGTTCAGGTACTGGAACATATTCCTCAATAAAACTTTCATTGTCAATATAGGAAAAATTAATATCATAGAATTCCATACCACCAATGCGTTTTAGCTGTTCCTTAACCCTTCTTCTCATTTCTAAAGCAAATCGAAGTATTTTTTCAATATTTTCTTTTTCAAAAACACCATTAGGGTATATTATTTTTACTAAACCGGAAATAGTCTTTTTTACACCTATAACATCCCTTTGATTTAATTGTCTTCCAAGTTTAAAGTACTTATCATAGGCATCTCCGTAAGATACCTTTCTTAATTCCCTCATTATTTCAGAATAATAATCGGTAATAAAACCATAATCATCTGTAAAAAATTCCGGTCTATATTTAGGTATTTCCCATCCTGGAATATAAGAGTGCATTCTATCTAAAAAAGCCGTGTCCTGTCCCATAGCATCTGGAAAGGGTTCAAAGAGACTAGATGTTTTTAACATTACATCTACAGATTGATTAATATTGCCAACAAAAACCATAGATGCTGTAGCATTTTTTTCTTCCTTTCCTCTAGCAAAAGATCCTGATGCCATATAGTCCTTCATAATTTGTACACCATCTTGATCTTTAAATTTAATACCTGCAACTTCGTCAAAAGCAACACAATCCCATAATCCTACTAGGCCTACTTGCCTTGTTCCCATATTGTAAAATAGATTTGCAACAGTAGTTTGCCCACCTGAAACCAAAATACTATTAGGGCTTATCTCCTTATATATATGGGACTTTCCCGTTCCTCTTGGCCCAAGTTCACATAGGTTATAGTTGTTTTCAACTAATGGAATTAAACGAGCCAGATGTAACCATTTTTCCCGTTCATTAAAATTACTTGGCTCCATTCCAGTACTTCGTAAAATCAAGTCAATCCATTCATCATCAGTAAAATTACTTCTTGCCTTTTTAAACTCTTCAATATCTATTTTAGGCATTTGAACTGGTGTTAGTTTCTTAATAATAAAAGGACTTTTCTTTTTATCCCCTTCATCATAGAAATACTCCATTTGAACTATACACCAAATACCACCACCTAAAAGGCGTTCATATTTCAAAGGGTAACCAGAGTCAATTTGAACTCCTCTTAAGGCTAAATTTGAAAATTCAGCCTCATACCTGTCTTCTTTTACATTTAATTTTACAGTTATCCTATCAATAACAGTGTAACTTCCCTTTTCCCTTATTTTAGATTTTATTTTCTCAGCTTCATCTGGTCTAACATAATTTTCGGCTAAAATTGTTTTTACGGATTTAACCCCCGACTCAATATCCTCTTCATCAGTAGAGGTGCAATACATTCCCAGCAAGTATTCTAAAACATATATAGGAACATTTGCTCCCTCTTTAATTTTTTTAGTTAAATCCTTCCTAACAAATTTCCCAGGAAAGTTCATTTGAAGTTTTTCAATTAAATTATTTTCTTCCATATTATTATCCACCTA
The DNA here is from genome assembly GCF_016458825.1 of Miniphocaeibacter halophilus. Lineage (NCBI taxonomy): Bacteria > Bacillati > Bacillota > Tissierellia > Tissierellales > Peptoniphilaceae > Miniphocaeibacter > Miniphocaeibacter halophilus. The sequence continues at coordinate 1,313,016 of NZ_CP066744.1, read as the reverse complement.
TACATCAAATCCAAAGTCATCAGCAAAAGGTATATCTATTTTTACCATGAGCTTGTCCTCAATACCAGTTTTTGTATTCTTTATTACAATATAATATTTTCCATTAGGATCATAGGACTTTTCTTTAAGTCTAAAAAATAGTTTTCTTATTCTATTTCCTGTATTTTCATCTCTGCTATCTGCAAAATATAACTCTTCGTTGGATATAATTTCACCAAGGGAATCTTCAAAATAAATACTATAATTAACAGCCTTAATTATATCTGTAACAATATCCTTCTGGTAGATTTCTAAAGAGGTATTTAAAGAAGTAATATTTTTAGAATTATTCAACATTTCAATAGAAACATCCTTAGTTTCCACAGCCCCTCTTCTGGTTTTAATATTAATTAAGGGAGTAATAACTTCCTGCATAGAGGCCCCACCATGGAAGTAATTTTGCCCTCCACCTTGAAGTTTAAAAACATTGGAACTATTTGGAAATATTACATACCTTTTGTCATTATTATTTAAAACTTTTCCCAAAGAAATACTTTTAGTACCATGAATCTTATATTCATTTTCAGAAATAATAAACCTTCTGTTTTTAATATCATCAGTCTTGTAAAATTTATCTATTTTTTCGGCTTCACTATTAACAGATCTTTTATAAATAAAACCATGGTCTGAAGTAACAATATAATTATGAATTGAAACATGCCCTGAAAGTTTTCTTATAAGGTTAATAATTTCTTCAATAGCTTCATTACAAGCATTAAAAACCTCATTTTCGGTTTTTAACTCATCACCTCTAGCGTCGATTTGATTATGGTAAATGTAAATAACGGATTGGTCTTTGACAAATTCCCTTAACTCTTCCTTACTGTAGTTATTTATGACATCAAATTGAATTGCCCTACTGTTTTCTTTACGGGATTTTAAAATATTTTCCCTTTCCGTTAGGGAGCCTGCCTTTTTTTCGTCTACAAACACATCGAATTTTTTATTTATTTCAATTTCCTTATGAGGTAATAAGGCAGCCATTCCCAATTTTGTAATAGAGGGCAATATGGAAATTTGAGGTTCAATTTCAGCCTCAAATTTTTCACTTAAATTCATTTGACTTACAAGATCCTTTCCAACCTCATACCTTAAGGCATCGGAAATAATAACAAGGGACCTTCTGTTGTCAAAATGAATATTATTATTATAAAAATCCTTTTGTAATTTTATATTATCTAGGTCCCCATAATTAAACACATTGTTAAAGGCAATATTGTAAGGGTCTAAGAAATTATTAACATATGTATTTTCAACATAATCCCTTAACTTTTCATATTGACTTACATTTTCAATTTTATCTAAATGAAAATAGAAACGTCTGTAGTTAAGGTCCTGTAAATACCAAGACTTATCATATTCCTTAACCATTTCATTAAGTTCAAGATCATAATTCCTATTTTCAAATGACAATACCTTGTAAGCAGCTAAAAGCATTTCGTAATCATTTGAAAAATCTTTGCCGAAGAACTTTTCTTTTCTTAAATTAATTAAATCTACAATGTTATACTCTTTCACCTTTGTGTCAAAATGTTCATCAAGAAATCTATTCACTATCCAGTTTATAAATTTATATTCAAGACTTTCAAAAACATCTAAATCCAATAGAACTTCTAGGTCAATTTTAGAAAATAAACTATCACCATCTATTTGTTCATATACATATTTAGATAAACTCCTAAAGGTTTCCTGCATTCTAATATCGTTCATTAAAGAGTTGATAAAAGCAATAACTCCGCCTGGTTTTTCAAGTATATATTCTTCGTTTTTAAGTATATTTTCAAGGCCTGTTTTTCTTTGAATATAGGTAGCAAACAAACCTAGAACAAATTTAACCAAAGTAGGTTCCTTTGAATTGTAGCCAAAATATTTATAGGAGTATTTCCAAAAAGCTTCCTTTAAACTATATTTTCCAAAATCCTTTAAAATACTATTTTCTTCTAAATTTCCTTCCTTTAAAATACTCTTTACTATGGATTCAAATCTTACTTCCTTTATTCCTACAAGTATAGCTAAGAATCCTAGCTCAATATTTTCCTCTGTATAACTATCTATTTCCAATTCCTTAAATTTATTAAACCTTTCTTTACTATTAAAGAATTTAGAATATTTTTCCAACAGTATCTTTCTTTCCTCTTTAATACCTAGTTCAACCATTATTAAAGACAGACGGTCAGCTACAAAGGTTTTCGAATAGAGAATTGTATCTGCTAAATGATTGTCCTCATTTCTAGGTCTTGGAAAAGGAGCGTAAACTAAGTAATTACTCTCCTTGTCCTCAACCTCTAAAATATGTTTTGTTTCAAATAGGTGATTTTCTTTTAATATCAACAGTTTTGCATTTTCTAAAACAAGTGAAGAAACATCTTCTACAAAATCACCTTTTGAATCATACCAAAAAACAATTTTTCTTCTAGAAGATACATCTCTAAATTCATCATTTAAGGTATTTTCTATTTGAGATAAATTTAATTCTGCCATGTATCCTCCTAAATTTTACTTAAAATTTTTAAAACTTTTCCATCTCTGTCTTTTTGTACTTTTTCGTAATTCACCTTAACACCATCATCAAGGTCTATAGTAATTCTTTCGTTGGCAATATGACCTAGGACTTCATCATATTTCCTACATTCATCTAATTGTTTTTGAATCTTTATTTTTTCATCTTCTAGTTTTTTCTTTGTTGATGCACTATTTTGGCTAAGTATATCCATTTCTATTAAATTAATTCTGTCCTCATAGTATTTTTGTAATTTATGAAGGTAATTTGTTCTAACCTTACCTGTTGTGTATTCATCGTAACGGTGCATATATATTAAGGCCTTAAAACCATTTTGTTTTCCTGAATCATATAGCCAGTAAATAGGTCTTTTTTGATATGTTTTTACATGGTCCTTGTAAAAATCCTTAAGGAAATAAGAGCGAATTACCTCTCTACTATCTCCCTTACCAGTTAAGGCTTCTGCAATAAAGCCCAAGTTTTCCTCCAAGGAATCTTCTCCATAAACCACTTTAACAAATTCTTCAAATCTTGTAACAATATCATCTTCAAAGTATTTAGAATCTGTAATAGGTATACAGTTGTCTCTATCTGGAATAAATCTCTTATACTTACTTTTGTCAAATTCCCCACCGCCATAGGCTAAGCCTTCAACATCTAGGGAATAACGGCCTAACATACAGCCTACGCCGTAGGAGATAAACTGTTTTACTACATCTTTTTTCGTAAGAACATATTTGTTTCCCTTAATCTCCTGGTCAATGTCCTTGTTGGTGTCAAATATTTTTGCTATAGTAATATCCCTGTCGGAAACCTCTGGGGTAAGTTCATCTTCTAAACCATAAATTTCTATGAAAATTCTATTTAACTCCTCTTCATTTTCCTTTAATTTTTGGAATTGCTGGTTGGTAAATTCCTTGTATTGTAAATAGGCATCTTCCATGTTTTTAATATAATATTCTTGTCTTTCAACTAGAGTTCCACTTTCTGCAAGGCTCTTATAATATTCATTTAAATAGTTGTTGAAATCAACTAAGGGATTTACCTTAAAATCCCAGGAGGTTTCAAAAGTATCCCAGTCGAATTTGGAGATAGTAACGGATAAGTTAATAAATATATCGACCTCGTTTCCTATATAGTTCATTTTTTCAACTAGAATAGGAAATTTTGCCACTTCTCCTGATTGAAAATTTAATGTCGGATTTAGTTCTCCAAAAATATAAATAAATACATTAGAGTTTAATAATCCTAAAACTGAATTTGAAGTTGTTCCTAAATCAAATATACAACATCCACCATTGTCAAAAATAAAACCATTTCCAAATTTTCTAAGACTGAATAATTTGCTGGATACTGTTGACCATGTAAGTCCAGGTTTACAAAAATATTGATAATTTGCTATTACTGCTGTTTTAATTTTTCTAATTTCTTCAGCATCATTATACCAATCAATAACATATTCATTGTTACCGTACCACTTCCTATATCCACCACCTTTATTATATGGATACCATGGTTGTATCAATGTATCTTCCAATATAATCTCAGTACTTTTGAATTTAATTTTTTTAAATTCAATTTCATACCATAATTTTAAAAATCTATTATTATCTGATGTAGAATTACCTTTTCGTGGTGAAGCTAAATTCCCCAATGGTATACCCTTTACATAGATATTTAAAAAGTTCTCACTAGCCCAATAAGCAATAGGCATACCTGGAATTTTTGTGAAATTTTCTTCTGATGTTTCGTAAAAATATCCACAATCTTTATTCTCCAATGCTTCTAAGACTTTTTTCTTTTGAACATCCATTCCACCCTTAAACTCTGAAAGTCTAAAATAGAGTCCTTTTGAACTTTCTTTTCCATTTTTCAAGACAAAGGAACATATAGGAACAGTTGCTTCTTCAAAGGCGGAGTATTCCATTTGAATTAATGTAGTTATAGATTTATGGTTAATTATATAGTTTCTTAATTCCTCATAGGTTTTTATAAACATCCATACAAAAGGTGTCATAAAACCAGAATATCCATTTTCTTCTAAAAACTCAAAATTCCTAAAAATAAAAGCAGAAAATAAATCACCTTTATATTGTTTATATTCTGTAGTTATAAATTTCTTTAATTTACCCTCAAATTTATTTAAATACGGTGGATTTGTTGCTACAACCTTATATTTATTGGATAGTATTTTTGCTTGTCTCGTTAAATTTTTAAATAGGGGTAAAGTTTTTCTTTTCCATTCAAAATTATAAATATTTTCTTCTACTTCTTCACATTCTTTTAAATATTCTTCAAATTTTTCATAGTCTAAATTTTCTACTTTTATTAAAGAACCATATTCTTTAGCATCTTTTAAAATATTAAGTAAGTAACTACCAATCTTATTCATTTCAGAATTATTAGTAACTCCAGCACATTCAAATTCATCAATTAAATTAGTTTCTTTAATATCCATAATATTAGGCTTTATTTCTCTAGTAAAAAATCTTCTGTCAAAACTTCGTCCCTTTATCATTATAGAAAAATATGCCAGTTGAGCAGCTCTTTTATCAATATCAAGTCCATACAAGTTTTTTTCTACTATTTTTTGAGCGGCTTCCCTTTCTATATAACCTTCCTCTTTGTAAATCTCCATTAAAACATTAAAAGCATATATAAGAAAATGACCAGATCCTACACAAGGATCAAAAAAGGTTAATCCTTCAATATTTACTTTTTCATCTATATAATGTATTTTATTGTCTTTAGATGTAACAAAAAACTCCAACTTATCTTGTAATTTACTATTAGGATTTCTTTCTATCCAATATCTGCCTAAAGAATTATCTACTATATATTTTACAACCCAGTCTGTAGTAAATAATTGAGTAGCAGCTGGTATATCCGCTTTTTTTACTGTACCTTTGTATATATTAATAACTTTGTCCTTGTATTCTTCATTATAGTACTGGTATAGCCAACCAATGATTTCTATTGTTCCTGTAACTTTTGGTTCTTCATCCTTATATACTTCTTCTTGGAGATTAATATTAAAATCATCTTCATCTATTTCATTTACTAGTTTGTAGATTACCCCTGTTTCTTCTATAAAGGAAGGTTTAAATAAAAGTTCCAAATAATCATCGGTTTTTTCAAATAAATAAGGGAGGTAGTTCTTAAGCTTTTCTGTTACTTTAAAAAATAAAAAACTGAAAAGTTCTTCGTCAGACTCTTTTGTAGCAGATTTTTTTAAATCTATTACATATTCTTTTTCTTGGTCTGTAAGATTTTCAAAAATGTCCAAATCCAATATATTGGTTAATATTTCCGGAATATGGTCGTCCTTACTTGCTGATGAAAGGACTCTTACTCTTTCTGGTAAGTATTCGTTTACCTCCATAAATCTAATAGCTATTAGCCGGTTAAACCAAGTGTAAGCTGTTTCTTCTACTAATTGTTCAAAATCTTCTTCATAGTTTTTAGCATTACTTAGTCTTTCTACTAATTTTTTCCTGTATTTTACTTCTTTTCCTTTTAAGGTGAAATTTCCTACTCCACCTATGTTAAAGGACATAAAGTCAGGCTCATCTATTTCCGGCTCTGTAATTCCCTCTTTGTTTACTCCTATTTGAGAAGCTAGGAGAATTACATCATCTCTTAGCTTTCTTCTAGCATGGGTAGCAAAATTTCTTAAAGCTGTTTTATTCATTATTTTCCTCTTTAAAATTCTATATTTATAATATCTTCATCTTGTATTTGGGATTTTATTTTATTCTTTAATTCCTGTAAGTAATTATCTAAGTCCTCTTCTTTTTCAATTTTCCAAGTACGGGTTGGATTTATATTTCTGAAAAGTATTGTTTTTTGTTTCTTTAACTTAGACTTTTCAATATTTTCATCATTACCTACTTCTTGTCCCTCTTCTTCTCCTCTTTGTCTTTCTTTCTCTCTTCTTATTCGTTCTTTCTCTAGCTCTTTTTCATATTCAATATCGGCATTTTTTAATGCTGATTCAAATATTGTATTTGCTTCAGCCTCTACAGAATATACATCCTTTAAATTGTCATAGCTTTCAGCCTTTTCCACTAGTTGCTTAAATCTTTTAATATGTTTATTTTCAAATTCTTCATTTAAATTATATTCTGCTGTTTTTTCACTAACTCTTGTTTCATATTCCTTAATTTGTTCTAAAACAGGATTTAAGGTTTCCTCTAATATAGGAGCATAGAGATTTAAAAATTTCATTCTTAAGTCCGGTAAATCCTTTATTTTATTAAAGGGCATATCCATTTTCAGAATATGATTTATTTCTCCTACTACTTCTTCAATTTCGGAATTATTTACAAAGTTTTTAGAATCTTCATAAATATTCATGGTTTGAAAGGCTTTTTTCCAAATATCTATTTGATTACTTTTTTCATAGCTTGTTCCAAAGAATGACTGTACTGGTTCAAAGTCTTCTACAAAATCTTCAAATTCATCCCTATTTTTGTAGATATAGTCAAAAAACTCTTCTGAATTTTTAATATTTACAAGATAATTAAATAATTTTTCTCCCGATTTAAGTATTTCTTTTCCAGGATATTTTATATTTATATCTTTATTGGAGAAATATGAGTTATATAATCTTTCAATTTCCTTTAATTTTCTTGAGGATTCATCTTTGAAATTTTTAGTCATACCATCTGACTCGTCGGTTCTCATATCCATATTAAAGATTAATTTGTAAAGGTCTTTTAAATTCTTCTTCTTTTTAGGATCTATTTCCTTTTTTAAACTTAAGAGAACCTTGTCTTCAAATTTTTTCTTTGTAATATAGTCCAATATTACTTCTTTGTCTGTATTTAGTAGATTTATTGAATTTCCACTAACGGTAAATTCTAATTTTCCATCCATAAATAATTTAGCTATAAGCCAGCTTATGTCATAATCTACAAAACCATAAGGGGCTTTGGAAAATTTGTTTTTTATATCCCTAATGGAAACCTTAGCATTTCCTAAAGTTTGTAATGAAATAAATTCTTCTAAATCCCTCAAAGCTAATTCGTTTTCTTTTATTTCTTCATCTAAATTCATTTGAGGTTTTTTATTTAGTAAAGCCCTAATGTGAGATATATCCTTTGTAGCAGTAATATAATCTAATTTATTGTAGGTGTATTTTACAAGGGTCCCAATAGCTTTTGTTAGGGAGGATTTAAAATCCATACTATTTGTAGGAACTTCTTCCCCTTCTACATAGTAAGTAGCATTTTTTAAAGCATCCTCTAAGGCTCTTTTACTTCTTTCTCGGTACTCTTTTAATTCAGAACTTTTTAGACCTTTTATTTCGTCGGATTTTGGAAAATTCCTTAATTCATTGGAAACTAAAAAACTTTCTATCTGTAGCACTTGTTTTTTCTCTTTTAAAAAGCTTTCATCTGATGGTAATTCCACATACACTGCTCTTTCATTGCTACTTAAAAGTTTTATAGTATCTTTTGCACCACTATATTCTGAACTTGGTGTTATTATTTTTACGAATATTTCCCCTAATTGATTTCCTATAGGTATTTCATCTACTTCTTTGTTAAAGGAAAATGTGTATCTGCCTCCAAATTCAGGATATATATATTTGTCGTTTATATAGATATCGTCAAAAATATCCTTACCTATACTTTTTGAAATCTCCGTTGATCTTACATCAATCTTTGTTATTAAACGTTCTACTTCCTGTTCCTCGTCTGTTAGGAAAATATAAATATCTCCATTTTGTTGAATAAGAGTTTGGCTTTTTAATATATTTAAGGCATCCTGAACTTTTTCTTTTAAAGCTAAGCGGTCTTCATCTATATTAGATGCCATTAGTGTTGTAATATTGTCCACTGTTGCTGTAATTTCCTTTACATATTTAACCATGAAGAGTGTTTTTAATACATTTACATTAAAACAATTTTCTTCTCCTTCAGGATTTATAGCTTTGTTCCTACTTGCTTGACTTACTACCCTAGCATGGGAAGAGTCTAGAAATTGAGAAAGGGCATTATAGAATTTATCAAAGGACACTAAAACTCCATCTTCTTCATTTTGAACCTTTTGAGCACTTTCCTTAAACATAGCAAGCATTGAACGTTCACCTTCTGAAAGATGTTTTCCACTTGCTCCAAATTGTCTTATGGCAGTTAAAACATTTGAAAGTAAATTAAATTGGTAGGGTATAAAAGGGTAGACCCTTACAAAATCATCTACATTTTCGTATTTTTTCTTTTCTACAGAATCATTAAATATTATTAAGTTGTCTAAAACCGATTGTTTTTGCTTGTATAAAATACTTAAAGTATCTTTAGCAGTGTCATTTTTTTCTAGGATTCTCTTTTCTATTACTTCTGAAACATCAGCTGATGTTAGGTTTATTCTTGTGTCAAAACGACCTTGTATTTTAGAAAAGTCGTCTCCTTTTATTACTGTAATTTGATCAATAGCTTCTTGACTAGTTACTACCACCCAAGCTTTTCCTTTACAGGCTGTTCCTAAATCCTCTACTACTGTTTGGAGATTTAACATTAACTCCCTATTATCTCCAATATATTGACCAACTTCATCTACAAAGAAAACTACATGATGGTTATTGCCTTTTTCCTCTATATATTTATTAACTAATTCTGCAAATTCACTTATGGAAATACTATATTCTTTGGAAGTTATTTTCTCATACCAGCCTTCTGCTGACTCTTCTGTCATGGAATTGGAGTTTACTAAGGCTTCAACTAGTTCACCACTTAAAAAGTCCAGTTCATATCTTTTGTCCTTCCACCTATCTCCTGTAATTTTTTCAAATTCAGCTTTGAAAGAATCATATTTTCCATTTTTTTCCAACCATCTTTCTAGGTCTGCTACATAGGGATCTGTTTCACTATAGCCTTGCATTTCATTAAATACTTTTAAAAATACTGAAAGTATTGCTTCTTTACCGGTAGTTCCAGTGTCGGATCTCGAGTCTATATTAAATAAGATGGAGTCAGTGGAAATTTGACTAGCTAGTTTCATATTTGCAACAACCATAGGATCGTTGATTTTATTATCATCTAAAAATATATCTATCGCTTTTTTCTTTTCTCCTTCATATTCTATTTCCTTGTTTGAAATTAAATAGGAAAGTATTTTTAAAAGATGTGACTTACCACTGCCAAAAAACCCTGATATCCATACACCCATTTTATCTGTGTAGCCATTTATTCCTTTAACATAGGCAGTAAAAAAATCTCTAAAATGTTTTTGTAATTCATCTGTTACTACATATTCTTCTAATTCCTGTTTTATATTTTCAACATTGTCCTGTCCAACTTTAATAACACCTTGAATATCCCTATTAATATCCTTAGTAAACATATCTTTTATTAACATATTCAAACTCCTTTATTTTATTAGGGGAAATGCCCTATAATAATTATCGTCTTTAAATTCTCCAAAAAGACTTAAACTTTGTCCATCATATTTTCCTGGATAAAACATTACTACTGGAGATTTGTAAAAGTTTAAATGTAAATTATTAAGTATTTTATGACTTCTTACGAAAGGAAATATTTTGCCTATGCCTGTTATAAATACTACTGCGCTATCTGGAGTATTTTCTTTTATTGTCCTTGTGAATAAATCATTGCCGCTACCCATTCTTAGTAGGGAAGTTATAGCTTTAACAAGCTGTTTCATACCTTTTTTTTCTTCAATTTCCTTACACTTTTTAATATATTTTTTTTCTTTTAAATGATCTATTAAAATTTCGTATAAATCATATTCTACTATTTTAAAGGAATATGACTGTTTTTCAATTAAGCCTTCTACATATTCCCTTACTATAATTTCATATTCTGGTTCATAATCAAATATAAAATAACCAACCTCATTTCCCAAACCCTTGTTTTCTAAAAAATCACTCTTTGTAATTGCTGGTTCAATTTTATCTAGTTTTTCATAAATATTCATTAGTATTCACCTTTTATAGCTTTAATATAGGAATTTAATCCCTCTTCTTTCATTAGCCTTTCCAGTTCTAAATCTAGAAAAATATTTTTATAATATGTTTTCCCATCAATATTTTCCAAAAGTCCAGCTTCTTTTAAATAGGTCCCATAAGCACCTGTCATTCTCTTTATAGAATTATCCGAAAATTTTGCAACTTCTTCATTTCTGTTTTGCATTTCTCTTAAAAATATTCTTACAATTGAAGGATTGTATTCCTTTGTTCCTAGTTGAATTTCCTCTCTATACTTTGTATATATAAATTCAAATAGTAATTGGTCTGTAAGTAAAACCCCTAGGAGGTTAATTATTTTTTGTGTGGAAATATCTGTGTTTTGAAAATATTCCAATATTTTTTTAGGTAAAGCCGTGGTTCTTCTTTTCATCTCACCTAAAATTTTAATGGCATAATCCTTAGATGGAGCTGCTAAAAAATTTTCCTTTTCTTGTTTTTTTCTAATTTCTTGTGGAGAATAACCTTCATTTAATAAATTTATGTATTTTTTAAATTCTATAAACCAAAACCCTTTACTTACAATTCCTGCACTATATTTTCTAGCCATATTAAACCTCCACTTCACAAATATCGCTTAATTGACATTTTAGTACACGACAGATCCTAACTAATACATCCATGGAAACATATTCATCCTTGGTGAGTTTCGACAAAGTACTTGTGCTCATTTTAGTTAACACTCTTAAGTCAGATTTTTTCATATCCTTATCTATTAGTAACTTCCATAATCCTTTATAATTTATGTACATTTTCCCCTCTTTTTATATTATTATATATTATTCCATACCATTTAATAGTATCTTAAAAGATACTTAATAACAAGATATAACTTTGACTTCTCAAATAAAATATTCGCATAAAAACAGAGCGGATTTTCTGCTCTGTTTAAGGAATTATTTGAAGATTATTATAATTTTCTATGTATTAAATTAACTTTAATTTTATGCTTGTTCAATTTTATTTTGTATTTTAAACTCGCATTTATTCTTTTTGATATTATTAATTTTGCTAGTTATTAAAAACTTCATTTCTAAAATTGATTCATCAATTTCAGCCTTTAATTCATTATTAGATTTTCCTTTATTAATAAGTTCAGCACTAGAATGATTTATTGGACTTGCATTTCTTAAATCATGTGCTTTTTTAATTATTTTTTCTGCATTATCTATTTTCTTATAAACTCTAGATAAACTCTTATTACTATAATATTTTTTAATATTGGGTTTCTTCTTTTTAAATGACTTTTTATCAACCTCACTATACATAGCTAACCAAGCAGTATATCTATCAAAAAAGCTTTTAAAGTAAGAATAAGCATTTATATAATTTTCCATTTGATAATTACACAAATACATTCCGTATAAAAAACAAATTGTATCATCTTTTTTTATTTCTGATAATTCAATTAAACAAGAAGAGCTATTTATCCAAAAACTATCCTTACAATATTCTATATAATAATAATAAAGATTCTTATCTTCTTCTTTTAATAATTCTAACAAATCTAAATGTTGAAATCCTCTCATAAGAAAGTATTGGATTAAGCTACACATCTCATATATAGTCCAATTGTCATTTCTAGATAGTCTAAATAATCGATTAAGCATACTTTTTATTAGTTTACCATTATTAGTATTTACAATAATCCTTGTTAATCGTTTAGGATCTAATCTTAAATAATTATTCTTTGATAAAATTAATTTATCTAGTAATTTTATTACTTTATTTTTATCTTTTTTAATATTTTTTAAAGATAAAGTTGTAAAAATTTCTTGTGGTTGTAGTGCTATATCTTCAACCGTATAAATCTCATCAATAATTGCTTCGTATTCTTTAAAGTCAATAGCTTCGTCTAATGAATTTAATTTCTCAAGAAAAGGAATTAATGAAACTCTATATTTATCCTGTATATTAAATTTTATTTCATTAACTTCTTCATCATAAAACGCTTGTCTTAACACTTCATTTATTTTTATTGTCCTATCATAAGTACTTTTCCCATTGTTTAGTGTTAAATGTTTTTTTGAAATTATCGAATTGTATATGCTACTTATACTTAAAAATATATCTGCTAATTCCACGCTTTCAGAAAGATTTAATAATATATATGTATCGTCTACGTATCTAAATATTTTAAAGGAAGTTATATTTTTATTTCTTTTTAAAGATTCAATAAATTTATTTTCTACATCTTCCAAGTATATAACAGAAGCAATATATGATAATGAAGATGAATTCTCTATTGTTGGATATTTTCCTCCTCCAATCATAGATAAAGTAGTTTTAAATAATAGTAAATTTTTTTCATCTTTTAAATATTCAGGTAGAGCTTTTATACTAAGAATGTCACTAAATAATATATCCAACGAAATATTATCATAAAAGCTTTTAATATCTAGCTTAATAAAATATTCATATTCCTCAGAAGCTATTTTTACTGATTTAGCAAAATCATTATATGGTTCAGCATAAAAAGATATATCTGCCATTAAATTACCTGCATAAAATATTTTCTTATCGGTACTGTCATATGAAAAATTATCATTTAATAAAAATCCAAAACATTGTATTACCAAGAACATAATAGGTGATACTAAATTTACATTTCTAAAGGATCCATCATTATTAATATAATAGTGTTTTCGTATTTCTAGATTAGATTTTTCAAGCATCCATAAGCCATTTTCTATATTGTTTTCGAAAAATTTCATTGACATTATTTTTTCCTTATCCTTTTTAGATAATTGTCCTATTGGATAAAGCTGCAAATACATTTTTAATCTATTTGGACTTTCTTTAAAAATAGATTTACATGTTCGCAACCATAAATTATAATCGATAAATAGCATATTATTTCCTCTCTTAAATAACTTCTATCCTTTCTGTTGCATATTAATAAAGATGAGAATATTTTAGTAAATATATTATCTTATATATATATTACCTGATTAGAATAATATTACAACCTTTGCATAATATATTATTTAATGTTAATATAATATATATTAATAGGCTATAGTAGAATGTAAATTTGCAAAATATTTTATTTATTATTTGTACTTTATTTTAATTGAACCAAATTGGAAAATCTTTAAAAACAAAATCACTAGCGAAATGTAATTCGCTAGTGATTTTGTTAAATGCCGTATATTATTTATATTGGTCTATTCTTTTTCTATTAGTTTATATTTTTGATTAGGGCTTGTCGGTTTATCGGGTATTGTCCTTTCAATTATATAATTCTCCATTAATGGATTCAGAATATTTTTTCTCAAGGTATTCAAATCTTTAATATTAAGAAGTTTTAAAATTTCTTTACTAGTTCTAGGTATTATTAAAAAATCAACAACAAGTTTTTGTTGATCTGATAAAACAAATACATTAGTTTTTAAAATACATACTTTAAAAATATCTTCATTAATTATTTTAGGATAAGATTTATATATTAAATCAGTATATTTGAAAATTTTACCAAATCCTGATCCAACTTCATCAATTAAACCTAAAATATTAAATACTTTTGCTATTGTAGGATTTTTAGGATATGGAGCAATAGTTCCCTTTTTTATAATTCCTGGATGTATGGGTTTATTTGCATTCTCAACAATAATAGAATCTTTCTCTATAATCAATTTTGAAACATAAGCATTTGAATATTCTCTATGAACCAGCATATTTACAATTAGCTCTCTAAATAAAATATCTCTAACATTAATCCTTCTATCATTTTCTAGATAGAAAAAACTAGAAGTATGTTTTTTTACAAAATCCATTAAAATATCATATGAGTCTATTAAATTCGTTCTAATATTTTCTCTATCATCATATCTCTCAATATCTTCCTCCCTCAAAAGAGCATCTATTCTAAAATAAGGCAATACTGAAGATATAAGCTCATCTGTCCCAAAAGTTATCGCTGCTGCTAATGTAAAACCTTCGTCTCCTGTAATATAGTCTTTACTATACATCCCTATAGATTTCAATATTTCTAAATGATCATAAGATACCCAACTTTGATATTCTTCCTGTAAAATTGCAGCCTTTTTTAACTTATCTATTAATGTTAAGTCTAGGTCATCCAAAGTTATATAGGGATAAATTTTTCTTTCCGTATACTCTGTTTGTTTCCTACTAAAAAGCTGTTGAACTGCTACAGTATTATTTGTTATATCAATGTCGGCATCTTCATTTCTATCATAAATTTTATTATTTAGTCTATGAACTTGAGAACTATTAGGTACAAATATATGTAGTATACTTTTCCCTTCTAAGTCATGTTCATTAATATCTAGATATAGTGGTGGACATATTTTTTTATTAGATTGAATAGTAGTAACAAAATCTTTTTTCATTTGTATAATACTATTTGGATCTACACCAATTATAGTACCATCATCTTTTATTCCCAGATAAATATTTCCACCATTCCTATTCGAAAAGGAACATACTGTTTCATAAATACTTTTAGGAATTTTATTTTTCGCTTCTTTAAATTCAACAGTTTTCGTTTCTTTTCCTGTCATTATTTCATTAATTAAATCTTTACTAATCATAGAATTATTAATTCTCCTGTTATTCATATTATATAAATATATAACTAATATATCAATTTTGAACCTTTGTATTTCATAAAATCAACAAGCTTTCAGTAAGCTGACCGGCTTGTAAGCTTATTCAATCAACAAGCTTTCAGTAAGCTGACCGGCTTGTAAGCTTATTCAATCAACAAGCTTTCAGTAAGCTGACTGGCTTGTAAGCTTATTCAATCAACAAGCTTTCAGTAAGCTGACTGGCTTGTAAGCTTATTCAATCAACAAGCTTTCAGTAAACTGACTGGCTTGTAAGCTTATTTAATCAACAAGCTTTCAGTAAGCTGACTGGCTTGTAAGCTTATTTAATCAACAAGCTTTCAGTAAGCTGACTGGCTTGTAAGCTTATTTAATCAACAAGCTTTCAGTAAGCTATATTGACTATTTAGCTTACTACTTAAATATATTATCTACAATTCAAATGAAATAGAGCTATTTAAAAAAATTTTCTAAATTTTTTATTGTATATTTAATTATTGGCATAAATCCATAATGATGATGTTACTGTTTTTACCCCGAATTTATAGTTAAACATACATATTTATTATATCAGAAGTAACGTTACTTTAACGTTACATTCTTATACTAAAAAAGAGCCCTTGGCTCTTAATATATTGTGTAGAGTTATTTTTTAATTGATTTATTACCATATAATATTGTTTCTGTCTCCCTTATTATTAAAATAAACTATTTCAAATTTTTCCCACACAAAAAAGCCTAGTTTGCAACTAGACTAATCATTTATTTTTAACACTATTTCCAATGCTATTTGCATATTTGTTTTTTCTTGCTCCGTTATTGGTTTTCCATTATATAATAAGTTATCATCTTTATTTAACATTGTAAGAATTTGTTTTATCAGTAATGCAATATCATTTTTATCTTTTGTTGTAAGTATATTCTTTATTTCTGTTCTGCCTAGCAGATAATCAGTAGAAACATTAAAAAAGTTCGCCAAATCTACTACTTTATCAGAACCTGGAACTTGAGTTTTTAAACGATATAAAACATTTTGTGAATAACCTAACTGTCTTTCTAATTCACTTATTGATATACCCTTTACTTTACATAATTCTTTTATTATTTCAAACATAGAGACTCCTTTCAAAGCCTCGTATTCTAGATTAAAGTATATTTATTGACATTTTCTATACTTTAATCTAGAATATAGTTAAAGGCTAGTTTATCACACACGAATAGTTTAATTGAAATTATCGCCTGCCAGCATATTATTTCAATTTTTTAACTATCCTTATTTAATTTTAGTTTATTTGTTGAAAAAATTCAACAATTCTATCTTATAGTTTAATAAACTAGCCCTTTTTTTAAGAAAGAGGGTGATTTTTTGTGCAATTTTATAAAATCCATAATTTTTTACAACTAATATAGATATAATTGATTTTTTATTTAAAAGAAATTATAAAAAATTATGGAAAATTTGGTCGATTTTATTACCGTTTTTTGTTTTTAAGTCTTAAGGTTATTAAAACCATTTGGAAATCGTTTTATTATTTTAAGAAAGCAATAATTTAAAAGTTTTAAGTGTAGTTGTAGGCTGTGTTTTAAAAGAAAAATACACGAATATAGTAAACCCAATTTACTATATTCAAATTTGTAAGAAATTTATTAGACAACGGAGGTTTTAAAATGGAAAAAAATTTATCGGTTTGGGACAAGGAAGTTGGAGAAATTAGAAAACCGGGCTTATCCCATGTTGTAATGACAGCCTTATTTTCAGGTGTTGGCATTGTTGTAGGTACTATTGGCAGTTTAGCTGTACCTGTGGGTTTTGTTTCAGCCTTTTGGCCGGGACAGGCAATTCAAAGTGTTGGTTCTATTTGGTACGGGGCTTGGGGAGGAATAGCAGGTGTTTTGTTTCCAATTATATCCAATGTTATTGGTGCCGGTGTTGCTATTCCCGTTTCATTGGCATATATTCCGGGAAATTTTCTTCAAAGTATGATTGCCGGTATTGCCTTTAGAACTTTAAAAAGAGACCCAAGATTAAAGTCTTTTAAGGACTGGATAGTATATATAATTTTCGGAATTTTAATTTCAAATGCTGTAGGTGCTTTTTGGGGTACTTGGACCCAAAGATTATTTGGACTATTAACTCCTGATTCTCATTTTGTTACTTTTATGGGATGGTGGATAGGAAATTCAGTAGGCTCGGGAATTTTGGGAATAGTAATGTTAAAATTCATTTCTCCAATAGTAATAAAAAGCAAGACCTTCTGTAAGGGCTACTGGGCTTAAATCTTTATTATTTGAGAGATTTATATCTACATAAGATATTTAGGAGGAAAGGAATGACTGAAATAATAACAGAAAACTTAAAGGACACCCGAAAAAACAGAATGGAAAAAACCATACTGGGTTATGTTCCGAAGGAGTCGAGAGCCTATTCTCTACATCCAAATATAAGGTTGTCCTTGTATTTACTAATGGGAATTTTACCTATGTTTATACAAATTCCGGAATTTACAATTATTTTTATAATTTTTGAGTTAATAATTTTCTACTGGGCTAATATTAGTTTTTCAAACTTTAAAAAATTTACTCCAATGTTTATTACGGTATTTTTCTTTTTAATGCTTATTCATTGGCTGGCACCTATTAAAGTAAAAAACGATATTATTGTATTTACTCTATTTGGAAAACCGGGATATTATTATTCTTTAATGTGGGGATTTTGTATATACCTTAGAATGATGTCCCTTATTATTGCTTCAATATTTTATTTTTCAACAAATAGAGAAAAGGATTTGCTATTGGCTCTTAGAACATGGAAAGTACCTTTTTCCGTATCCTATTTTGTTGGTTTAGCCATGCGCTCAGCTGGCACTTTCGGAGAGGATTATAGAATAATCAGAGAAGCTGAAAAAGCTAGAGGTTTAAATACTAAAAATTTGAGTTTATCGGGTAAAATTAAACATTTTGCTATGTACCTGGTTCCACTTTTTACTCTTTCAATTAGAAGAAGTGACGAAATAAGTACTGCCTTATATGCAAAGGGGTTGGAATTTAAAAGTAAAATAGATGGTAAAAAAAGAGCCGACTGGATAAAATCAAAAAACAAAATGAACAAGGCGGATATGTTAGTAGTGGCTTTGATTTTAATAATTCTTATAATAGGTATGGTTGTGGCTATATCAACACCATATTTAAAGTTGGAAAACTCAATTATATATAATACACTCTATAACTTTTTAGCTAAATAAAACAGGAGATTTTAAATGAAAGCAGTTGAAATTAAAAATTTTAGTTGGAAATATGATAAGGCAAGGGACTATGCTTTAAAAGATATTAATCTTGAAATAAATGATAACGAATTTATTGGTGTTATTGGACCTAATGAGTCCGGAAAAACAACCTTGATGAATGTAATTAAAGGTATTATCCCACAAAATTTTACCGGAATATACAAGGGCGATGTAAAAATTTACGGCGACGATGTTGCCGGATTATCGCCAATTGAAATAACAAGAAGAGTGGGAATGGTTTTTGCCGATCCTGAATCACAATTTAATTCTATGAGCGTAGAAGAGGAAATTACTTTTGGAATGGAAAATATAGGACTAGGCATAGATGAAATAGCTACCAGGCTTAATAATGTATGTAGATTAACCGATATTCAAAATCTACTGGAAAAGCCTCCCTATAATCTGTCGGGAGGTCAAAAACAGAGAATTGCAATTGCTTCAATACTTGCAATGCAACCTAAAATTATAATTTTAGACGAGCCTACTTCCATGTTGGACCCTATTTCAAAAGATATGATTTTTGATTTGTTAAAAATAATGAAAACCGAATTGAAGTTAACGGTCATAGTAGTAGAGCACAATATTGAACAACTGGTAGAAATTTGTGATAAGTTTCTTCTGGTTAATAAGGGTGTCATAGAAAAATATGATAATACCGAAGAATTTTTTACGAACATAGATTTTTTAGACAGTAGAAATGTTAGGGTTCCTAGTGGAATAAAAATTATAAATAAGATTGGTAATTTAAATAAACCTAAGTCTTTACCTATTAAGTTTGAAGAAATAGTTAAGGTTTTGACTAAAATCTTAGATAAAAATAGGAGCAAGCAATATGAATACAAATAAATCAATTGTAAAGGTGAAAAATTTAGAGTTTGAATATCCTGATGGTACCAAGGCTTTGAAAAATATTTCTTTAAATTTAAAAGATGGTGATTTTATTGCTCTAATTGGTACTAACGGGTGTGGAAAGACAACTTTTTCAAAATGTTTAAATGGTATTTTAAAGGCTACTAAAGGAAAGGTTATTGTAAACGGTATAGATGTAGTTAAAAGTAAAGACCCTTCAGAGCTGGTAAAAAATGTAGGTTATGTTTTTCAAAATCCCGACCATCAGCTATTTAATAATCGGGTATATGATGAAATTGCCTATGCTCCCAGAAATATTGGACTTAATGAAAGTGAAATAGACAAAAGGGTAATTACTGCTGCAAAAATTGCCGGTGTTTCTAAAGATTTGTTTAATGAACATCCATTTTTTCTAGCTAGAGGCTTGCGACAAAGAGTAGCTATTGCTTCAATCTTGTCCCTACAACCAAAAATAATAATAGTTGATGAGCCGACAACAGGACAAGACTATAAACAGTCCATAGAAATAATGGAATTTTTGAAAATGTTAAATGAAGAACATGGTCACACTATTATTATAATAACTCATGACATGGACATAGTTGCTGAATATGCAAAGTGGTTGGTAGTTATGCACCAAGGTGAAATAATTATTGAAGGAACTCTAAAGGATGTATATTCGGAAACAAAAAAATTGGAAAAGGCAAGTTTAAAACCACCACAAGTTACCAGAATTGCTCAATCACTTTCTAAGTACGGCTTTAAAAAGGATATTATTAATGTAGAAGAGTTTTATACGGAATTTAGAGGGCTTTATGAATAATAAAAAAAGAATATTGGTTATTAATCCAAATAGTTCAAAAAAGATGACTGCTGATATTGCACATACTTTAGAGAAGTTAAAAATAGAGAATTTAATTTATGAGCTAATATCATGTAAAGATTCTCCGGAATTTTTGGAAAGTTTTAAGGATTATGTAGATGCAAGTTTTAATGTTGTTAAATTGTTGGAAAAAACTCCAAATAAGGATTTTGATGGATATTTACTAGCTTGTATGGGAGATCCCGGTATTTATGCCTTAAAGGAAATTGTAAAAGCTCCCATTATTGGAATAGCCGAGGCGGCAATTTCCACATCCTTGCTTTTAGGTTTTAAGTTTTCAATTTTAGCAGCCAGTAAAAAAGCAAAGTATATGATGGAATCTATGGTTTTAAAGTATGGACTAAACGAGCGATTAGCATCTGTTGAGTATATTAATAGCAATATTGAGGGAATAATGAAGAGTGAAGAGTTTTTAATAGACAGTTTGAAAACGGGTGCAAAAAAAGCTCAATTAAAAGGTGCTGAAGTTTTAATTTTAGGCTGTGCTGCAATGACTGCATTACCTAATGACCTAGTTACAGAAATCCCTATACTCGATCCTATTAAAAATGGAGTTTTTCTTTTAGAAAGTATTATAAATAACGAGTTAAATATTTCAAAAGCAGGTTTATATATGTAAGGAGTTGAAAATGTTTGACACTATAATTAAAAATGCAAATATATATACTGATGGCAATAATTTTGAAGCTGATATAGGCATAAAAGATGGAATAATAGCTGAATTAGCTAAAAAGGGAACAATTTCCGGGGGACATAAAATAATAGACGCTAAAGGTAAGCTTGTCATTCCCGGTTTAATTGACCCTCATGTTCATATTCATGCTCCTTTTGGTAACAATATAGATATACTGGATTTTTATAGCGCAAGTAAGCTGGCAGCTTTTGGAGGAGTTACTTCCATAATTGACTTTACCAATACCGTGAAAGGTGATTCTATTGTAGAAGTTGTGAAAAACAGAAAGAACGAAATGAAAAATAGTGCAATAGATTATAGTTTACATGTAAAATATGTTGAATCCAATGAAAAACTGTTAAAGGAAATCCCAGAAATAATAGAAATGGGTTGTCCATCTTTTAAAATGTTTATGACCTACAAAAAAGCAGGTGTTATGATTGATGATATAGATATTTTAAAGGTTTTGGAAACCATAAAGAAAAACAAGGCAATGGCGGGTTTTCATGCTGAAAGTAATTCTATTTCTGAATTTATGGAGGATAAGTTTTCAAATGAACATCTGTTAGGTTGGGAAAACTTTCCAAACTACAAACCTAATATATGTGAATATGAAGCAGTTGAAAGGGTAATTTCCTACGCTGAATTAACAGGAGCAAGAATATATTTATTTCATATAACTACAGCTGAATCAGTTGAAATAATTAGAAAGGCAAAGGAAAGAGGAGTTGATGTAATAGCTGAAACCTGCTTACATTATTTAATATTCAACAAGGAAAAAAATCAAGGCGAAGATGGCATTTTATATATTATGAGTCCACCTTTAAGAACCGATAAGGACATTGAAGCTTTATGGAAGGGCATTAACGACGGAACCTTAAGTATAGTAAGCTCTGATAATTGTTCTTTTACAAGGGAACTTAAAGAGATTAACCTCCATAAAAGCGATGACGGAACTATAATAAAGGACTTTAGAAAAGTAGTTAACGGTGTAAGTGGTTTAGAAGAGAGACTAGGCATATTAATTAGTGAAGGAGTCAAGAAAAATAGGATATCCTTTAATAAATTTGTAGAAATAACATCTACCAATCCGGCTAAAATATTCGGTATGTATCCTAAAAAAGGCACAATATCCATTGGAGCAGATGCGGATATAGTAATTCTAGATCCAAATAGAAAGAAAGCCTTAACTAAAGAAAATTTACATTATAACTTAGATTATTCTATTTATGAGGATTATGTTGGAGAATATCTGCCGGTATATACAATTCGTAGAGGAGAAATATTGGTAGAAAATGATGAATTTAAAGGAAAAGAAGGTACCGGACAGTTTATAAAAAGGAAACTAATAGGATAATAAATTAAAAGATGAGGATTTTGACCTAAATAAAATCCTCATCAGAATTTAATACTTAGGTCAAAATATAAGTTTAAGAATTTAAATAAAGTTTATTAAGAAAGGACTGTACAAAGTAAATTCTATAGATTTATTAAATGATTATATAGTTCTTCTCTATCCTTCGTTGAAAAAATTGATTTATCCTTTATTTCTCTTGCGAAAATAAAATTTTCAAGTTCTCCATCAATACTCTTGCTTTTGTAAATTTCCCAATTATTATTATAATGAGTAATAATGAATTCTTCATCTTCTTTTTTTATTGTAAAATACTTACGTGTTTCAGCTCCTTGAGTAGGTGAATAGTTCATAAAAGTAATATTTTTTAATATTTTTGTATCTTGTTTTTTTAAATACAAATATAAATATAAACTTTCTTTTTCATAGCAATATCCATTAGTTTGGGTTGATGATAATAATAAAAACGGATTATATTTAGACATATTCATTCTTATTAATAAATTATTCCCACAGTATTTAAACATTTCCGGCTCATCTATAAATTCATATCTCCAGTCATTCCTATCTGCCTTATCTCTAAAATCATTTATTATTTTTTCTAAGCTATTTGTAGTCTCTTTTTCTATCTCCTTGGAAGTATCTATTTCATCAAGTACCAATTGTAATTCTTCTATTTTTTTATCTCTGAAAAGTCGTTTCCAGCTTCTATCTCTATGAAAATCATTTGTACAAAAACATTTATTCTTCCCACTTTGTAATAAATAATCTCCTTTGGCTAGCATCGCTCTTCTAAATAACATTTGATTATTACTTAATCCTGACTCATTAAATAAGTAATTAATTTTATATGAATAATCAATAAATCTATTTAATGACTCTTTTTTTATCTGCATATTAAACTCTATTCCGGACATCTCTAAAATAAATCCTATATTACCTTTTAAGTATGAGTTGTTTTCCACTTTTTCTATTAGATATTGCCAATCTTTATTTAATTTAATTAAATATGACTTTATTTTTTCCTCTTCAACTTGGCTACCAAAAAAACCCTCAACTTTATAATTTTGTTTTAAAAATAGTTTAAGAATATCATAACTAACTTCATCTAAATCCGTATATAATTTTTTGATAGATTTCAATGATCTAATAAAATCTTCTTCTTTATTGTATATATGGTTTTCTATTAGATTATTAACTACTCTTAGCCATTGATATAAGTTTTCTTCATTTTTTCTTAAAGATAAATTTTCATCAGAGATACCTAAGAAAAATGTAAAAAATTTTAAATAATCACTATATTCTAAATTTCCTTCTTTACGAATGACTAACATTAAATCATTATCTTCACAATAAAGATTAGTATATTTTGTAAATTTTTTTTCTTCTTTATTAATAAGCTTATCTAAAAATTTATCAATCCTATCTATTGTTTCTTCGTTAATATAATCTAAATAGATAAAAATATCTTGTTTCTTAATAATTTCCTCAGTCTTTATTATAAAATTACAATACAAAACTGCCTCAAAAAAATTTAACATATATTCATCAAGTTTTTTTATATCTTTTTTACTATACTTCCAAAATAAATCAGTCCAGGCATTATCCATTTTCATTTTTACTTCACCTAGTCTTTTATCATTCAGTAAAGTACTAATTTTTTCCTCCAGCGAAGCTTTGAAGTTTTCAAACGAAGTTAACGGCTTTCCTCTAACATTTAATTTAATATATAAATCATCATCTTGTTCTAGATCTTTAATATCTATAAACTGAAAATAGATGTTAGGATTTTTTATATCTATCAATTTTTCAAAAACTCGTTCATCTATATTTTTAAATTTATCGTGGATTGCCTCTAACATATTCAACATAGATGAAATAGTTTTATCATTATCCCATTCTGTTCGATACCATTTTTTATTTTTTATCTTCGAAATTATAGAAGTAATATCTTTTTGAAATTCAATGTCTTTAATATTAATAACTTGCCTACAAAATTCTTTAGAACTAGATCTCACTTCATACTCAAACTTCAGAAATTTAGAAGCAACATCTTCATTTTCTAACTGTCCTTCTTTCCATGCTAAATATAGATGTAATAAATATAAAGTGGTTAATCGTTGTTGGCCATCTAGTGGAATAAATATTTGATTGCCTATTTCATCATTTCTAACATATCCATAAATAAAATCTAAGGAAAGATTATTTTCTTCTACTGTAACATCGTAAATATCTTTAATAAAATTCTCTCTAATCTTATCTATATTTCTACCAGTTTCTGTGTTAAGTTTTTTTGAACTTAAACCTTGAACATAATCTCTTTGTATTATTGGTATACTAATTTTATATTTATTTAAAATTTCCCATAAACTCCATTTATTCTTCATCATAAACACCTATAATAGTTTCAATTTTATTTTTTATATCTTGCAAATAAGATTCTCTATCGTCTTTTGTCCAAATTTCAAAATTTTTATTTTCTACTAAATTAGAATAATATTTTAAAAACACATTTTTAGTACAAATTGGTATAAATCTTCCATTTTTATCATTTTCAATAATAACTTCTCTTTTTTTAGGAAAAACCGCATTTTTATATGCTCTGTTTGTATAAGAATCTAAAAGTGCTAAATTACTAATTTTATTATTATCTTCTAAGTTTTCAGCACCAAAATATTTTAATATTATCTTCTTATAAATTTTATCAAACTCAATTTCTGCAATTTTCTCTTTTTTTATATATTCTTGTATTTCATATTCTTTATCTATATCTGGTAAGTTTTTCAACCATTCAATTCTTTCATCATTACTACCGGGTGTTATTTCTACATTTGCATTTATATGCTCAATATCCCATCCTCCTTCTCCATTTTCTCCATTTTTAAAAATATTAAAAGGAAATTTAAAAAAAGATTTATCCTTCACTAAAGTTAAAATGTTATGAAGTAATAAGATTTTCTTAATTGTTTTTGTGTCATCAATATAATTTAAATCATCAATGTCTTTTTCCAGTTTAATAATTTCCTTTATTTTTCTTTTTAATTTAGATACTATTTCATTTTTGTCTAAATTAATCAAATCGATAATTATTTTTATGTTATTATTATCAGTGCCAAAATAAAAAATAAATCCTAAATAATGATATATTGTACTATCTTGATAGCATTCATTTATAAACATATATATACTCTTAATCTTATTCCAAGAATTTTCTATATACGTTGAAAGATTTTCCTTTTCATTTTCAATTTTTTGGTTATACGCATAAAATAAAGCATACGAATTTTCTCCTTTATCATTATAGTCTGGTAGCATTTTCTCATTTAAAGCATATATTTTTAGAATATACTCTATCCTATTTTCAATGTTTTGATTGTTAAAGAAAAACCAAAAATCATCATCTTGAAGCTTTTTTTCCATTAAATCCCATTCATAAGCTAACTGTATTTGATTTATTCTAATAAAATCATTTTTTTCTCCAAATTTTTTATAATCGCCTTCATAATTATCTTTTTTTAAATACAAAGCTTTTATTAGTTCTGAATTTGTTAGTGGAATTTTACCCATATTAATACGTTGGAATAATTTTATTGGATTTTCATTTTCAACATCATACCAAAGAAAAATCATATTTTTTATCACTGTCTTGTATAAATCATCAACTAAAATACTTGAATCTTCTTCCAAATTTGGATCTTCTAACCACTTTTTTATGTTAGCAAATGCTTCTTTTATAAAATAAGAATCTATACTTTCATCATTAATATTTCCTTTTAACAATTCTTCAATATAATTATCCACTTTATTTCTAACCTCATATTCTATTTCAAAAGCGATGTTTATTTTAGGCTTATATTCTTTCATACATATAAGTAATATATAGACTGTCGTTAATCTTTGTTGTCCATCAACTACAATATATACATTGTCTTCTTCTTTTTTTACAACTAATGGCTGCAAACAATATTTTTGGCCATAATCATTTTCGTTTTTCTTCTTTGTAAATGTTTTCAAATCATTTAATAAATCTATTACTTCTCTTTCAGACCACCTATAACCTCTTTGATATGATGGAATTATAAATTTTATTTTGTCTGTAATAAAAGATTGAATGTTTTTCTCTAAACTAGTAGACATTATTATCTCCTTTACATTATTAAATATGCTAATCTATTTATCTTTTGTTGTTCATCCTTTATTCTTCTTTTAATTCAAATTTTTAAAGTTTATATATAAATAATAAAAACACGCATTAAAAACGTTTATTTGAACATATATTATATATAGCTTATTCACAATAAAATAGTAAGCATCTATGAATATCATTAAAATTTTTAAAAAATACAATCTTATGATTTGACTAATAAACTAGTAAAACTATTTATTAATATTATATCTTAAAATCTCAAATAATTATTATATTATTTTTTATCCGTGCCTATAGATTCACAATATTTCGCTGTCTTTTAAATCATATTTACAATTTCATCTAAAAACTCTTTCCCTTTTTCCACATCTTTTTCATTTGGATGGCCTTTTGCAACTCCTCCGATTATTTTAAATGGACCGTATGTATCGTAGCCTTTACAATTATAGGCTCCTAGTATTTCAAAGCCCCTTTCTTCAAGATAGTTTATAAAATTCTCTACAGTTTTTTTACTTGCCATACCGGCTGTATAAATTACAAAGGATTTTTTAGGAATGTTTTTATTTTCTTCTATGTACTTATATATTGATTTATGAAGTTTTGAATAATATATTCCTGAAGCAAAACCTACTACTTGGTACTTAGACAGCTCGATATTCTTTTCATGTAAGAGGTCAATTAGATCTACGGGTTTGTTTTTTACTATTTCTTTTAACAGCTTTTCTGTGTTTTTGTGGTGAATTGATGCATACAGTATTACAAGATTATTCATTTTACTCTCCTTCTTTTTTTACCATCTTGTTCTTTTTTCATCGGTTATTACTTCCGTTCTTTCTTTTAATTTATAAAAGCCTAATATTTCCTTTTTTCTACTCCTTTAATATTTTTTAATTCTTTATAGTATATAAATCCTAAGTAATTATCTTCAGAAAAACTTTCATTATAAATTAGTGTTTTTATTTCAAATTCACTCCTGTATACAATGGTGAATAATTGTCCTTTTGCATTATAGGCAAAATTTAATGGTTTTCTTGGTTTTTCTCCCTTTTCTTCTAAAAATTTAGAGACTATTTCATACTGCTTTATAAATTTTTCTTGCTTATCTTCTAATTCTTTGTTTTCTTCTTTTTTTTCTAAAGAGCCTTTCTTTTCTTCTGCCCTTGTAGGCTTTTCACTACCATTTTCATAAAGTATTTGTATTTTTGATGAAGCAAAAAGTGTTGCTATTATTTTCTTATACTTTATTATATCTTATAAACTAATTTTCTTTTCTTACAAATAAGACATGCTTTGAGGTATCTTATTAATTTAATTAAATTTATTTATTTTATTTGACTTTTATTAATTTTATATATATATTGTTATGTGATATTAATTTGTTAAATAATTTTCTTGATTATAAATTTATAATCCAGGAAATTATTTATTTTAATGTCTAATTTATTTTATTGGAGGATATTTGTGAAAAAAACACTTAGTTTAATAATGATTTTTATAATGACTTTGTCTTTAGTTTCATGTAAGGGAAATAACAATTCTACTACAGATGTTTCTAAGACAGAAGTTCAAGCTAAAAAATCAGAAGATGTACCTACTATTAGTATTTCTTGGGGAAATGAAATGCATACGGGAATTATGTACCTACCTTTTATTTCGCCTGAATTATTTGAAGATGAAGAAATAAGAATTAATCCGGTTTCAGAATCTCAAGGAGAGTTACAGGTAAAGGGAGAAACCATTGCTATTTTAAATCAAGTAGTAACTAAAGGTGGCTCAGAAGTTGCAACTTTAATGGGCCAAAAGCATTTAGATGTTGGCTACACTTCAAGTACAGCAATGTTAACTGCCTATGACACAGGAACGGAAATCTCTATTCTTTGTCCTATTCAGTCAGACGGCGTTGCTATAGCTGCTACAAAAGATGCATCTTATAATACCTTTGAAGAATTTGTTGAATATGCAAAAATTCCCAACAACCTATTAAAGCAGGTTATCATTCTGCTATTAGTAGTCCTAGAGTTGTTTTAGAATACTCTATGAAGGATGCCGGCCTAAAGGTAACTGAAGATCCTGGCGATGTTGATGCAGATGTTCTACTTGTTGACTTAAAAGGTGTACAAAATTTAGTTCCTTCTCTTTCAAGTGGCCAAGTTGAAATTTGGGCAGGACCTGCTCCTCATCCACAGAATGCAGAAAATACCAATGTCGGAAAAATAATAGCTACTTTAAATGATCTACCGGAAGGTAAATGGGAAAATTTCCCTTGCTGTGTTTTTGCTGTAAGAAATGAAATGTTAGAGCAATACCCGGAAGTTTTTGACGCCTTATTAACTGTAACTAATTACACTTGTGATTATGCAAATAATAATCAAGAGAAAAGTGGGGAATTACTTGCTGACACTATTGGTGTTGAAAAGGACATTTTACCTAAATCTCTAATTAAATATTCAACTGAACCAACTGAAAGATTTTTAGCAGGTATGAATATATACTATGATGCTATGAAGGATATGGGCAAATTCGAAGGACGTTTAAAGGATAATACTTTTGAAGAGGCAGAAAAAGATATTTTTAAATTAGATCCTATTAATAAAGTAAGGTCTAATTAAATTGAGAAAATAAAAGGAGGTTACATACTTGCGTAAAAATATTGAAAAATGGATATATCCAATTATTGTACCAATAATTTTATTAATAGTGTGGAGTATTTTAGCAAAAATAATCAATAATGATTCAATTTTACCACCTGTTAGTGACATCCTATATAACTTTACCCATGCTTTTGATAATTTTATAGGATTAGGGTCTTTACCAAGAAATATTGGTTTTAGTCTTGTAAGGGTTTTACTAGGCTACGGCTTAGGAGTATTAGTTGCTATTCCCTTAGGTCTATTAATTGGATATTTTAAAACTATGAGTGCTTTATTTGAAAGTTTTATAAATCTATTTAAACCAATTCCTCCTTTAGCATGGCAACCCTTAATTTTAGGTTGGTTTGGAGTTAGTAGTATTGCAACTGTTTTTGGTCTAAAATATGGTGAACAATTTGTTCTTTGGGATAACTATAAAATTTCAATGATCTTTCTTATTGCTTTAGGTTCATTTTTCCCTGTTATTGGAAATGTAATTTTTGGAGTTAGAAATGTGCAAAAAACCCTAATAGAATCAGCTAAGGTTCTAGGGGCAAATAATAAGGATATATTTTTAAATATTCTTTTACCTGCATCTTCTCCAACTATACTAAATGGACTAAGAATGGGATTAGCTACTGCTTGGGGTTGTTTAGTCGGTGCAGAAATGTTGCCGGGAAGTGTTTCCGGTGTAGGATATTTAATAACCCACGCCTATGAACTAGCTAGAATTGATTTAGTAATTACCGGAATTATATGTATAGGTTTAGTTGGTGCCTTATTAGATGGAATTTTTAAATTTATTGGCCAAAGGTATTTTTCCTGGGAAAGTAAAGTAAAATAGGAGCTTTTATGGAATATTTAAAATTAAATAATATTAAGAAAACTTTTTCTAAAAATAAATTTACTGCTTTGGAAAATGTTAATTTAACTATAAATGAATCTGAATTTATATGTTTGTTAGGTCCTTCCGGTTGTGGAAAATCTACAATTCTTAGGATGATAGCCGGTCTGGAAAGCCCTACTTCAGGAACTATTATGTATAAAGACAAGCCAATTACAGGGGCAAAAAAAGAAATTGGAATGGTATTTCAAAACTATTCTTTAATGCCCTGGCTAAATGTGTTGGAAAATATAGCTCTTGGTCCAAAATTTTCAGGAAAAAGTAAAAATGAACGTATGAAAATAGCTAAAGAATATCTTGAATTAATAAATATGTCCGATTTTGGAAATGTTTATCCCTATGAATTGTCAGGTGGTATGCAGCAAAGAGTTGCCATTGCCAGAGCCTTGGCAAACAAGCCGGATGTTCTTCTAATGGACGAACCTTTTGGTGCTTTAGACGCCTATACAAGAATAGTTTTACAAAAAGAATTGCTACGTATATGGGAAAAACAAAAAATTACAATTATTTTTGTTACCCACAGTGTTGACGAAGCGGTTTACTTGGCTGATAAGGTATATTTTATGAAATCCAAACCTGGAAAGATTTATAAGGAAATACCAATAACCATACCTAGAGAAAGGGAAAGAAATGACCCCTTATTTGGCGAGCTAACTACTAAGTTGTTGGATTTATTTGAAGAAAATAATAATTAATCTTGTTTTAATACTAAAACCTCCTTCTATTTTAGAATAAATACTGAATAGAGGAGGTTTTATAGTATGTTTGATTAATATCTGTAATGTATTAATTCTTTAAATTCGTCTTTAAGTTTCTTGTTTAATTCATCACCACCATCTAAATTTGCACTATAGTATATAGGTGGATGTACTTTACCATTTTCTATAAGTTTTTTACATACTTCTGATACTATCGTGTTAAGAATTGTAGCTCCTACTACAGTGGATGATGGCCCAACCTTTTGTTCTAAACCTTCAATTTCACACATTGCATCACCTATATCACCATGATTATCTATAGTTATATCTGCTAATTCATATAATTTTTTTCTTGAACTGTGACGAGATTCTACAGATTTAGAATATTCCAAATTTGTTAAAGCAATAATTTTTACGCCTTTTTTCTTTGCATACAGTCCTAAATCTAATATTACAGAATTTCTTCCAGATACTGAATGAAGTATTAATACATCATTTTCTTTAAAATCAACTGTTTTACCTAAATTTTCACCATAGCCTTCTAAACGTTCCATTTGACTTGTTAGTGTTATAGGTTCCGTGTCTAACATTATTTCCCGTCCAAAAATAGGGTTTATAACCATTAATCCACCAGCCCTGTAATACATTTCTTGTGTTAGTATTCCGGCATGACTTGCTCCAAATATATATATGGATTGTTTTTTTTCAATTGCTTCTACCAGCAGATCAATGGTCCCTTCTATTTTATATTTTTCTTCTTTTTCTACAATTTTTAATTTTTCTATTATTTTATCGAAATATTGATACATACTCACTCCTCTATCCAAATATACTAGCAATAAATTTAGCTATTATTCCGAATAATGAAAAATCATTACCTCCAAATATTAATATCCAGCTTTGAATTGTATTACTATATATAACTGCTGAAAACCCAACTAATGCAACCATTACTACAGATGCTACTATAGTTCCTATAATTGAACCTCTTAAACCTCCTTGACCTTCTCCAATAACTGCAGCAGCTCCACATTCAAAAAATGATGTAATTACTAAAGGCACTAGCATAATTCCAAAAACATTAAATGTATTTGCAATTACTATTAATATTGTTGAAGTGATCATTGCTACTAAAAATCCAATTATTACCGCATTTGGCTTGTAGTTAAAAAGTATTGGACAGTCAAATGCAGGTTTAGCATTTGGAATAAGTTTTTCAGATATTCCTTGAAAAGCTGGTACTATTTGATTGATTAATAGTCTCACACCATAAAGCATAACCAATAATCCTGCTCCAAATATAAGCCCACTATTTATTGATGTCATTACAGTACTAGCACCCTCTTCTATTAAAGCAGGTATTATCAATCCAACTACTAAGTACATTATAAAAATTACTAATGCTCCTGTTACTGAAATTTCTCTAAAAAAAGATAATTTTTCAGGTACTTTTAAATCCTCTGTAGATTTTTTCTTATTTCCAACTCTTTTTGCTACAAAACCTGAAACCAAACTTAACATTCCTGTAGGATGTCCTATTAAAAACGAGTCATCTTCTGTTGCATCCCAAACATATTTTCTCATTATCCACGGCATAAAAGACCAATAAAGAGCAGAACAAATTGCACCAAATGCTATTAATATTCCCCCTGTTAATCCTCCCTCTACTCCTGCTGCCACGAATATAAACGGAAACCACCATATCATATGACCTGTTAAGAAAACTGTTTTAACAGGAGTAAATCTTGCAATTAATAAATGGATTATTAATCCTACAAACATTGCCATTCCTACAGTTCCACCAAATGACTTAGTAAACGTTACATCATTTAATCCTTCAGCTGTTGTTATTCCTAAGGTAGTTTGAAATGCCGTATTAATTGGTGCTATTACGCCTGAAAGCATTCCAACTCCCTCATTTAAAACAACCATTCCAAATGCCGCCATAAGAGTTCCCTTTATTGTTTCTGCAAATGATTTTCTTTGAATTATTAAACCAATCATTGCAATTAAACCCAATAATACCGGCGGATTTCTTAAAATATTATTTGTAATAAATTGCATACTACTCCTCCTTTAATGTAGCTAAATATTTTTCGAATTGTTCTTTTACCTCATTTTTATCCATAAATTTATGAATAGGATAAACAGGATTTTTTACTGAGTTTTCTAATTCAGAAACCAATTCTGCGCTTGTAAAATATGCATCTGCTTCTGTTGCTTTTGCTGTAGATAAATCAGTATTTTCAACTTCAACCTTTATGCCTAAATCTTTTGCCACTTTATCCAATGCCATTTTCAATACCATTGAACTTCCAACTCCGAATCCACAAACTGCTAAAACTTTCATTTAATCCCTCCTTTAATTATTTTTTAATATTTGTAATATTTTTTCTTTTTCTCCATGAAGAATGGTGTTAAAATTATCCTCATCCAATAATATTTCAGATATTTTTTGTAAATACTCTAAATGACTTGATTTATCAACAGATGCCAAAACCATAAATATACGTACCGGTTTTCCTTCTAAGTCTATGTTTTTATTATTTACTAACAGACTCATAGAAACTTCATTGACACCTTCTCCTGCTTTTGCATGCATTAATGCAAAATAATCCGTTAACACCATATATGGTCCATTAACTTCAACATTTTTCATCATATTTTCTACATAAACATCAGTGATTTTCCCTTCTTTTAACAATGGTTCGCTAGCTATTTTTACAGCTTCTTGCCATGTCATATCCTTGTTTTCTATAATTACATTTTTTTCATTAAAAATTTCATATAATTTATTATCCATTTATTTCCT
Organism: Miniphocaeibacter halophilus; assembly: GCF_016458825.1. Classification (NCBI taxonomy): domain Bacteria; kingdom Bacillati; phylum Bacillota; class Tissierellia; order Tissierellales; family Peptoniphilaceae; genus Miniphocaeibacter; species Miniphocaeibacter halophilus. The sequence continues at coordinate 1,279,682 of NZ_CP066744.1, read as the reverse complement.
CCAACTTGCTCAATAATACTTTTTTATCGTCAATATTTTCTATAATAAATTCCAGAATTTTTTCAGTTTTATTTATATCTTTATCAGATATTCCTAAAAGAATAAGCATATCTACCTGTTCATTATTCCAATTTATACAATCTTTCATTTTTAAAATATAAATAAAGCTGTTAATGATTTTTTTAGGATCACCATGAGGTAACGCTATTTTATTTTTTAAATAAGTAGTTCCTAGTTTTTCTCTATTTATTACAGTACTAGTATATTCATTATTTACTAATAGATTATCCTTAGCTTTATCACATAAATATAAAATTGCTTTTTCTTTATTATCAAATCGCTTTTCAAAAACTTTAATTGTTAAATTAGATAAATACAATTTACTTTCATTTGTTTCTGGTTTAGAATCATAAATAATATCTATATAACAATCTGTTATTTTTTTTAATTCTTCTTTTGAAATAACTGGTGATACGATTATAGTTGGTATATTTTCAAATTTTATATTTACTGTACTTACTATAAAATCTATTGAATTTAAATTATAATTTTCCACTTCTTCAAGAGAAATAATTTCATAGATATTAATAGATGGTAGAATTCTTTTTATTTGAGAACTAATTAACGAACTTGTTCCTACCCCATTTGGACAAATGAACAAAACCTTTATAGATTCTTTTTTACGCTCAATAGCAGCTTGAAAATGGAGCATTATAAATGATATTTCATCTTCTGTAATTTCAACATTATAACCTGATATAAAATCATTCAATGATAACCACACTATTGCGTAAATAATAGAATACTTTTCCTTTAATTCATCAAGTAATGGATTATCAACTCTAATATTTGACTGAAGTCTAAATAGCATTTGATGAAGATGATTTTTTAAATCATTAAGTAATTTTAGATCATTGCTTAAAATTATTCCCAAACTTCTTTCTACACTAATAACTAAATCTTTTATATTTCTTTCAAAATCCTCATTAAAAAACTCTAGACTGTTCAGTCCATTTATTCCTAATCCCATAAAAATATTATTTATAAAATAAATTTCATCTATTGTAAAATCATGATTTAATTTATTTTTTAATCTAAAAAGTATTTCATAAGTAAAAGGATATATTTCCATACCTTCAACTTTATTGGATATTAAAGTTTTGTTTTTTAAGTTTTTAATTTTTTTCCCTTCTTCGCTTCGTTTAATTAATGTATATAGTGATATTGCTACAATACCTATATAAAAATTTGAAACTATTAAATTCTTCTTTTTGAGAATATTCTTTAGATCATACCTTATTTCATTAATCCAACTAATGTTAATCCAATCCAAAAATCTACTATTTGTTGTATTAAATTTAAATTTATTTCTATCTAGCAGTTGCTCTATAATTATTTCTCTTATTAATTGCTGTTTGTCCATTTCATTTCCAACAATAAGTGTACCTCTATTATCTGAATATAATTTCAATTTCGCTTTTACTATAATCTTTTTAATTTCTGATAAATCATTAAATATGGAACTTTTGGATACGTAATACTTTTCGGACAATTTATTATAGCTAACGGTATTTTCTTCAATTAATAATTCATATAATATATCTAATTTTCTGCTCTTAGGATCATATTTTGACATAGTTCTATTATCAAAAATAGATAAAATTCTATTATTGTTTAAGTAGTTTTTATTAAAAAATATTTTACTATTTTTCAATAAGATTAAATTATGATAACCATTTCTTTCAAAAAAATTATTTAAATCGACAATATCATTTCTGATTGTTCTGGCTGAAACTTTTAATTTTTTTGATATTTCTATTAAATTAATAGTTTTACCATCTAAAATCTCAAATAAAATATACCGTTGTCTATTTTTCATTTATTTCCCCTCACTAAGTTAATTATATTAAATATAATATATCTAGAAAATTACATTTTTTTTACTAAAAATCTCGAAAAAAATTGAACACCTAATTAATACATCTTTCAATTTTAATATTGTTTCTTTTCTTAGATCATCCCGATTATAAATATGTTAAATTAAAATCTTACATTTCAATATTTCCATCTATGATATAATAACTATAATTTAGAAAATTCTAATAAATTCCTATAGACTAACTATATGAAGTCAAGTAAAAAAGATAAATTACGCAGACAATTAAATATCTAAAAATAGGCACACAAAAAATAAGTTATCAACAATAGAAATTATAAAAACACTATTGTGGAACAAACTCTAAATCGTTAATTAATAAATAGTGAAGAACTCTAATAAGTTTTTAGCAACATGAGTAATAGCAACATTATGACACTTACCTTCACTGCGTTTCTTTTGGTAATAGTTTTTAAAGTTGTTATCTCTCATAGAAATTAGCCTAGCGGCTTGTAATAAAGCCCATCTTAAGTAAGGTGAACCTCGCTTTACCATAGAAACATTACTGGCTCTAAAATTACCGGATTGGTAGGTAGAAGGATCGAGCCCTGCAAAAGCTACAAGCTTTGAAGAAGAAGAAAATCTATGGATATCACCTATCTCCGATAAGATAATAGAACCTAGATTATATGAGATACCAGGTATAGTCAAAATAGGACTTTGAACATCCTCCATAATTGATTTTATCTCATTATCAAGTAATATAAGCTCCTCTTCGATATCATTGATTAGACGGATAGTTTGCTTAAGTTCAAAACTTAAAGCTCTACTATCAGAACCGATAGAGTTTTTAGCAGAGTTTTTGATATCAATTGCTTTAGCCTTGGAATACTTGTCCTTAGAATTTTTCTTAAGGATATTAGTAAACTTAGTAAGGTGAGCATCAGCTATTAATTTAAGAGATGGAAACTCATAAAGAATAGCCATAGTAGATTTTTGATTAATAGAATACAGACAATCAGTAATCTCAGGAAACATAATTTCAACAAGGCGGTTTAAAGAAACCTTTAGCTTAGAAGATTGTTCCCTAAGATGTTTTCTATGTCTAGTTAATGACTTTAACTCCAAAATCTGATAATCTAGATTAGAGTGGGGTTTTAAGTCAGGATTACTTAGCATAGAAGCAATACACTTAGCATCAACCTTATCGGTTTTAGTCTTTCTAAGCGTTAGAGCTTTTCTGAAAAGACTAGTTTGAAGCGGATTGAGGATAATGGGTGGGTAACCATTGCTGTTAAGAAAATTAGCGATATTAATGCTATAATGTCCAGTGGCTTCAAGCCCCACTTTTACAATTTCATCAGTAGAAGGAATAGAATCAATTAGATACTTAAAACCTTCAATAGAATTAGGAATAGTAAAAACATCCTTGATAACAGTACCATCAGAATGAACAATAAAACAATCATGCTTATTTTTAGAAACATCGATACCAACACATATCATAAAAAAAATCACCTCAATTAAAATTTGTTGTGTTTTCCACATAGGCTATGTTGTGTATCCTTGTTCTAGATAAAACGTCTAGCGTTATCTAACTAATAAACAATAAAACATAGGTATGTGGTTGGAGCCTAAAAAGAATAGTCAAGCTATAGGAGAGAGAACCAATCCACAACATTATGTTTATTATATATAAAATAATTAACTATAGTTGACTAAGTTCATTATACAAGGAGAGTGTATGGACTGGAATAGAAAAGAATTAAAGCTAAATGCTAAGAAAACTATTAAAAGAAATTATATTCAATATATTATTGTATGTTTGGTTATTGCTATTGTAGCCGGCGGATATACTTCTTCCCATTTAAATACGGATTTATTACGAGGTTCCGATAAAGTAAAACCTCCTGCTGTTGTAGACAGTGTGGTGAAAATATTAGACGGTTTTGGTGTTACTACTCTATACTCTGAACAGGAGGAAGTTGTTAACAAGGTTGAAGATAAATTCAATTTAAGAAATGCAACTGAAGGTGTCTTTGCCACTATTATTAACAATTCCGGTGCTTCAAGGTCCTTTATAATAGGGCTTTTAAATACTATTAATCAGTTAATTTTCAACAACCATTTTTTTCAAAGCACCATTATGATAATTGCTACTATTTTAATTATTGGCTTTTGGCTCTTTGTTCAGAATATTTTAATAGTAGGACAAAGTAGATTTTTTATTGAAAATAAGAATTACAGCAACACTAAAATAGACCGAATTCTTTTTATTTATCGTATAGGAAGAATAAGACATACTGCCTATATTATGTTTTGTAAGTATATTTTTAATTTTCTATGGTTTTTTACAATTATTGGCGGATTTATTAAATACTATGACTACAAGATGATTCCTTTTATTATTGCAGAAAACCCTGACATTTCAAGAAAAGACGCTTTTAAACTGTCCCATGAGATGATGGTTGGAAATAAATGGAAGGCCTTTAAGTTGGATTTGTCCTTTTTACTTTGGCATATTCTTTCCCTTTTAACCTTTGGAATTATAAGATATCTTTATTTGAACCCGTTAATTGGTGCCAGTTATTCTGAACTTTACTTTCTTCTTCGTGAAGAAGCTATTGAGAATAAATTACCCTTAAGTAGTTATTTTAATGACAGATACCTAACTAATCCAATAGATAAAACCACAGAGGCTTACCCTGTTGAATTATATACAATACCGGAAAAACATAAAAGAGATTGGCTGGTTTTAGATTATGATAGAAAATATAGTATTACTTCCTATATTTTAATATTTTTCTCCCTTGCCTTTATTGGATGGATTTGGGAGGTTGCTTTACATCTTTTAAAAACCGGTGTTTTTGTTAATAGAGGAACCATGATAGGACCTTGGTTACCAATTTACGGTACAGGAACCTTGTTAATGTTAATTTTACTTAAGCCTCTTATTGAAAAACCACTGGTACTTTTTCCTTCTGCAATGGTGCTTTGTGGAATTTTAGAGTATTTCACCTCTTGGGCTTTGGAGAAGCTATTTAATACTACTTGGTGGAATTATAAAAATGTATTTTTTAATATTAATGGTCGTATTTGCTTTGAAGGTTTATTGTTTTTTGCCATTGGAGGATTTTTAATAATTTACTTTATTGCACCATTAATTGATGAGTTTTTACAATACATCCCAAATAAATTAAAAAAAGGTATGTGTTTAATATTAATTGTTCTCTTTACTTTAGATTTATCGCAAAGTGCTACTAATCCTAATACCGGAAAGGGAGTTTCACAGACAATTTCCTATAAGTCATTAAATTACAAATATAAAAAGCCCTAGTTTATGCTTGTAAACTAAGGCTTTTTTTACTTCAAATCCTCTAAAGCTTTCCCAATTTCCTCTTTTATGCAGATTGTTCTGTTTTCTATTTCTTTAGGAATATAATGGTCATCTATATTTATAGTTGCGTAAATGGAGTTAGGATTTTTAGAAGTCATTATTCTAAAAGGATATTTTATTATTCCTGGAGTATTGTAGCCAACTCCTATTTCTAAATATATTATTTTTGATTTAAGATTTTCTTCTTTAAACTTCAAATATCTTCTTGAAGCTTCCTGCCATTTTTCATCTTCTACAAATTTATCATCTACTCTTAAATTCATTGTAAGTGGCGCCTTACAATAAGGGCAATAGGGTATTAATTCTTTTGGAATCCTCATGTTTTTTTGTTCTTTTACCATAAGTTTTATACTTTTTTCATTGTTGAAGGTTTCTTTTCTACAGGGTAGTGAGCATTGCCAAAGGCCGTAATCACCTTGGGTACAAAACAAGTTTTTACTATCAAAGCCGGCTTTTTGAAACATATGGTCTACATTTGTAGTTATTACAAAATAGTTTTTATTTTTTACTAATTCAAGTAGGTCCTTGTAAGGCTTTCCAACTTCTGCTTTATACCTATTTAAATCAATATGCCTACTCCAATAGGCCCAATATTCCTCCAAACTTTTAAAGGGATAAAATCCTGCTGAATACATATCCGTTAATTTGTATTTGCTAATAAAATCAGAAAAATTATCGGTAAATCTTTTTCCATAGTATTCTAGGCCGGCAGCAGTAGACAGGCCTGAACCTGCTCCAATTAAAATTGCATCTGCTGTATTAATTTTATATTTTAATTTTTCTATTTGTTCTAAATAATTAATACCTTTCATATTAATCCTTTCCCTTAGTTTCTACTCTTTTATTAAGACTTGAATTTCCGTTAAATACTCTTCTTCTATTTCCGTGTATCTTGTATCTATATAATATAGTTCATAGATGGTATTATCTAATTTTAAGTTTTTGTTTTTCGCAAATTCAAAAATTTTCTCTAAATTATTTTTAAGTTTTTTATAACTTCCTTTATATACATAAGAAAGGTAAGACCCTTTTGGCAAAAATTCACCAGTATTTCCCTTGCTATTTTCCTGTAACATAAAAACCGTATTATATTTTCCTACTATACCGTCCTTTATATCTTCCTTAAGCATACTTGCACCAATTTCATAGTTTTCAAACTGGTGTAATTTAAAGCCATGTTGTTTTTGAAGAAATCTTATTGAAAAATCCACTTCCTCATCTAAGTAAACATCTGTTTCTAATTTTACTATTCTTCTACTTTCCAGCTCTTTAATTTCAAATTCTTCTACAGTCATTTTTTTGTATAAATCCAAATTTTCTATTTGAATTTCCAGTAGGGCTTTTTGTTTTTCTAATTGTTTTATTTCCTCTTCTACTATTTTATTCTGTTTATTAAGTAAGTTATATGTATTTGATAGGGACAAATCCTCTAAATATTCTTTTATTTCAGATAATGAAAAATGTAATTTCCTTAAGTCTGCTATTATATTTAATTTATAAATATCCTTTACACTGTATAGTCTGTAATTATTTTTACCACGTTTAGGTTTTATTAAGCCAATTTTTTCATAATATCTTAAAGAATCTATGCCAATATTAAATAAAGTCGATATTTCTTTGATTTTAAAATATTTTTCCATACTTCCTCCTTGACTCTAGTACTATACTATAGTTTATCATAATATTCGAGGTGAATTTTAATGATATTAAAAAATTGGAAAAATGAACTAAAGAAAGTATTTCCAATTAGCTTAGTAGTAAAAATATTTTTAGGAGCAATTATTTTATCCTTTGGTATATATAATATTCATGAACAGTCTTCTGTTACAGAAGGCGGCGTTATAGGCTTAAATTTATTGGTACATCACTGGTTTGGAATTTCTGTTGCATATATAACACCTATTTTAGACATATCATGTTATTTATTAGGTTTAAAATACCTTGGCAAAAGATTTTTAGTAGTGTCTCTTTTTTCTACTATACTTTTTTCAGGATTTTATAAATTCTGGGAATTATTTCCACCAATTTTTCCTAGTTTGGAAAGTCATATGTTAATTGCTGCAATTTTAGGCGGTTTATTTGTTGGTGTTGGTGCAGGACTTATTGTAAGTTCTGGAGGAAGTAGCGGTGGTGATGACGCTTTAGCTTTAGTAATTAGTAAAAAGTTTAATTTTAAAATATCCTCTGCCTATCTTTTTACAGACATTTCCGTTTTACTACTTAGTCTGTCCTATATACCAATAGGAAAAATCTTCTTCTCATTAATTACCGTTACTATATCGTCCTATACTATTGACTATATAACTAGCTTAGGTAAACAGACTGCTGTTTCATCAATAGAGGCATAGTTATTTTAAATATTTTCATAAAAAAATAGACATATTAATTTATGTCTATTTTTTATTTATTTTATTGTACAACAACTTCATGACCTTAAATTATCCTAAAGCTACATCAAGAACCATCATTATAGCAAATCCTACAGAAAAACCTATAACTCCTATGTTACTATGCTCTCCCCTTGATGCTTCCGGAATTAATTCCTCTACTACAACATATATCATTGCACCTGCTGCAAATGATAATAAATAAGGTAGCATCGGTTCAACTAATGACGCTGCTAGTATTGTTAAAATTGCACCAATAGGTTCAACTACTCCGCTTAATACTCCATAAAGAAAGGATTTGTTTTTGGAAAATCCCTCATTTCTTAAAGGCATTGAAATAATTGCCCCTTCCGGAAAATTTTGTATGGCTATTCCAATTGCAAGTGTTAATGCAGCTGAAAAGGTAATAGCTGTATTTCCTGCAGTGTAACCTGCAAATAAAACTCCAACTGCCATACCTTCCGGTATATTGTGTAATGTTACTGCAAGCATTAACATGGCACTTTTCTTTAATGTTGTTTTTGGTCCTTCAGGTTCATCATCATTAACATGAAGATGAGGTATAATATTATCTAATAATAACAAAAATAAAACTCCCAAAAGCAAACCTGTTACTGCCGGAATAAAAGATAATTTATCCATGTCTTTTGACATGTCCATTGCAGGTATTAAAAGAGACCAAACTGACGCTGCTACCATTACTCCACCGGCAAAACCAAGTAAGGCCTTTTGTAGATTGTCATTCATCTTTCCCTTCATAAAATAAACACAACCGGCACCTAAGGATGTACCCAGTAGTGGTATAAATAAAATTGCTAACAATTCCATAATATAACCTCCAAAAAATTTATAAACACTTTTTATATCTATCCTATATTAATAATTTTAAACAAAATCTAAATACATAGTGTATAATTATACCCCTAATTTTTTCTTATTTCAATCCAATAGCTTGCTGGTATTTAAATATAATAGTTAAATGCTTCTTAATTATATAAGGACTTAAGGAAACTCTACTCCATAATCTATCCAATAAAAAAGAGTGGAAATTTTAGCTTCCACCCTTTAAAATTTTATTTTAATAAATATTTATTTTTCTTTAAAATATTTTTAATACCTGTAAATTGCCGCTACTCCTGTAGTGTCCGGCATTTTTTCCTTAGGTAAAATAACCACTTCACCTTTCGCCTTTAAAACCATCTCTGCAATATCGTCTAAAACATCATCGGTTTCTACATCTTCTAAAGGCATTTCCTTAATTTCCTTTGTTTCCATATCTACAATTCCAGGTAAAATCTTATCAGACTCTATTAAAATAGTATCTATCCTACCTTCAACTGCTTTTTTAACAACATCGTTTATATTTGCACTTGCATTCCCCTTAGACTTACCATTGTTAAACATATTTACCAACATTTCGGTTCTGTCTAAGTAAATTTTTTCTATTATTTTCCATGCTTCTTCCTTAATAGCATTTATATCCATTGCCTCAAAGTCCTTATCTATTCCCTTTTCAACAAGTAATTTATTATTTGTTAATTTTCTAAATTCTCCTTGATATTGAGGCAGAGCTACTAAAACTAAAGGTGCTCCTGTTGGTTTTATGTAGTTTTCCCAAATATATCGGTCTACATTTCTAAGGTATTTTTCTGTTTCTTTTTTTACCTCATCCCTATTGCTACCAGTTGAATACATGGCTTTTCCATCTTTACTCATATCAATAGTTGTTAAACGATACTCTTCGGTAATTTCATCAGGCATATTTTTTGGTGATTCTATTTCTGTTAAATTGTATCTATCACCGTAAAACAATTTAAAATTATGTCTATTTATTCCAAGTACATAGTATTTATCCACAGATTGATAAACCCTTATTAATGGCTTAATGTGGAAACTATTAGATACTACTGTTAATTCCTTAATTTCCCTAAATAGATTATAGATTATGCAATGTTCTCTATTTAAAAATATTGCAACAGCATCTCTTGTCCTATTCCAAAAAACCATATCTTGTTCTAGGTCATAAAGGGGTGATAAAATTTCCTCTACTTCTTTTTTAGAAAATTTTTGTAATAAACTTCTTTCTGCCTTTTGAATTTGATTCTTAAACATTATTCTGTCTTTTTGATTTTCCATTTTATATCTGTGAGTTGGCATATATATGGATATACAAACATCTCCTCTTTCATATAAAACATCATTAGGAAAATCTTGAACTATTTTATATTTCATGTCATCACCTCTTGTATATTAGTTTCTATATTATATCTACCTGTTTTCATAGGTCCTAAAACATATTTTTTCTTTTTTACTTTAAAAATACCTAAAAAAATTAAGATAAGCCTTAACAATTCATTCTTTATAATATAAACTATGTTATATATTTACCCTTAGTCTTGTTAATTCAAGACTAAATTTAGACGATTTTATTTTAGGTGTGTGATATTTATTAAGAAAAGTATAAAAGATTATATTACAAATACCCTACTTATTATTTTTTCAATTATAATAGTAGCTTGTATTTATATTAAACTTAATTTTAAGAAACAAACAATTGAAGAGATTATATTTTACCTTTTAAACGATGCCGGACAAGCTTCTACAGCTGTTTTTATTACTGCAATTATTAAATCCATAATTCCCCTTCTTCTATTGGTTTTTGGATTATTGTTTTTAAAAAATAAACTATTTAAAAATAAAGAAATATTCTTTACTCTTATATTATTTTTATTAACAATGGTTACCTTTATAGTTACTTTAAGAGTAGATATCTTTATTAAAAACAATCTGCAATCTTCAAATTTTATAGAAGAAAATTATGTTGATGGTAGAGATGTTAATATTAAGTTTCCGGAAAAAAAGCGAAATTTAATATTAATCTTTGCTGAAAGTTTTGAAAACTCATTAATTAACAAAGAATTAGGAGGAGGCTGGGACTATTCCATTATGCCCGAAATGGAGGAACTGGCATTAAATAATTTAAATTTTTCAAATAATGAAAAAATAGGCGGTTTTTACCATACTAACGGTTCAACTTGGACTGTTTCCGGCTTAGTTGCAATAACTTCCGGAATTAATATGAAGGTAAATATGGCAAATGCATATTTTTCAAATAACTTTATGGCTGGAGCGTATTCCCTTGGTGATATTTTAAAAGAAAATGGATATAATTTAAATATTTGTATGGGCTCAGCTGCAGAGTTTGGAGGAAAGGATAAATACTTTTTAAATCATGGCGATTATGATATTTTCGACTATAACTATGCTGTAGAAAATGGATATATGAAGGCCGAAGATAAGGTTTGGTGGGGTTTTGATGATTCCGATCTCTTTAAATGGTCTAAGGAGGAAACTTTAAAACTTGCAGAAGAAAACAAGCCTTTTAATTTAATTATTGAAACCGCAAATACCCATTTTGAAAATGGTTATTTAGAAGAAAATGCTCCAAATAATTTTAATACTCAATATGAAAATGTTCATTCCTATTCATCTACACAAATTAATGATTATATTAACTGGGTAAAGGAACAGGATTTTTATGAAGATACAACAATTGTAGTCCTAGGAGATCATCTAGGAATGCAAACGGATTTTTATGAGGACAATATGACTCCCGGCTATGACAGAACGGTTTATAATGTATTTATAAATCCTGCCATTAACACCAAAAATAATAAAAACAGAACCATAACATCCTTCGATATGTACCCAACTATTTTAGCAAGTATTGGAGCAGAAATTGAAGGAGATAGGTTAGGCTTGGGAGTGAATTTGTTTTCAAATAAAAAAACCCTGTCTGAAAAAAATGGTTATGACTATGTAAATAATGAAGTTGGAAAAAATTCCAATTTCTTCAACCAGTATATACTTGGTGAAGATTATTTAGATGTAATAAGAATTGGAAAATAGTTTTTTAGTCTATTTTCTTAAATAAGGTATAATAGTAGTTATAATATTAGTTAAAATATATTTTTAACTTTAATAATTACGTAAGGAGATTTAATGAGTAAAAAGAAAATTGATGAAAATAGAACTAATAAAGAAGAAAAAATAGACAAAAGAAAAACCTTAATTTTTAAAATAGTTTTTACATTATTAGCAGTATCAGTGGTTTTTTCCATTTATAATTTAATAAACGCCCCATCCGGTGTTTCTAATAAAGAATATGAGCTGGTAAAAAGTGACTATGTTCTAATGATTTTACAATGTATAGTAGGTATGATAGTAATTTTTTTACCTTCCCAAGTTGAAAGAAAATTTGGCATCGATATACCTGACACAATGGAAATAATTTATTTTATTTTCTTATTCTGTGCAATTTATTTAGGCGAAGTAAGAAACTTCTATTATAAGATTCCTTACTGGGATATGATTTTACATGCCTTTAGTGCAATGATGCTTGGTGCCCTAGGATTTATATTAGTTGATTTCTTTAATAAGAAGGCCATTAAAGGCACCCACTTAAGTCCATTTTTTGTTTCATTGTTTGCTTTTTGTTTTGCAATGACCTGTGGTACGGTGTGGGAAATTTACGAATACTTAGCCGATAGTGTTCTAGGTACTAATATGCAGAAGTTTATTACAGCAGAAGGTGTTGTATTAACCGGTCATGCAGCTTTAGGCGACACAATGAAGGATATAATTGTAGACTTTATTGGTGCTCTTGTAATAGTTACACTAGGTTATATTCATTTAAGAAGAGCTGAAAAAAAGGAAACATCAAAAGAAGATAAAGATTTACAAAAAACTGCTTAAAAAAAACCTTTAAATCCAATGGATTTAAAGGTTTTTTTGTAACTAACAATTAATAGAATGAATTTCCTTTAAAATTTACTATCATCAATACTATTAAGTCTTTCCTTTAATGGTTTGATTGTTTCTTCTATTACTCCATCATTAAAAGGATTTTTTAAATTCGCCAACTTTAGTAGTTCTAAAAATGACTTGCTACCGCCTGCATCACAAAGCCTTAAATAATCCTTCCAAGCTTTTTTTCTATCTTCATTAAATTTATTAAAGAATTGGAAGGCACAAACTTGAGCTAGGGTATAATCTATATAGTAGAAAGGTCTTTCAAATATATGACCTTGTCTAAACCAAAATCCTCCTCTTTCCAAAAACTCACTTTCAGAATAATCCTTAAAAGGCATATATTTCTTTTCTATTTCTCTCCATTTAGCCTTTCTTGCAGCCGGAGTAACATTAGGATTTCCATAAACAAAATGTTGAAATTCATCTACTGCTACACCATATGGTAAAAACTCCAAGGTACCTGCTAAATGACTAAATTTATATTTTTCTGTGTCATCCTTGAAAAATAATTCCATCCATGGATAGGTTATAAACTCCATACTCATGGAATGAATTTCAGCTGCCTCATAGGTTGGAAAACTATAAGCCGGAATGCCTAGGTCCTTACTTCTGTAGGTTTGAAAAGCATGACCTGCTTCATGGGTTAATACATCAACATCTCCACTGGTTCCATTGAAGTTAGAAAAAATAAATGGTGATTTATAGTCATCTATAAAAGTACAGTAACCTCCACTCATTTTACCTTCTTTACTTACTAAATCCAATAATTCCCTGTCTAACATAAAGTTGAAAAACTCTTCTGTTTCAGGCGATAATTCAGAGTACATTTTCTTTCCATTTTCTATAATCCACTCCGGATCACCTTGTGGTTTAGGATTTCCTGAAAGGAATTTAAAACCTTCATCATAGTTTTTTAAGGAATAAAGACCAAGTCTTTTTCTTTGTCTTTCCTTAATATCCACTACAAGTGGAACTACAGACTCATATATTTGTTTTCTGTAATTTTTTACATCTTCCGGTCCATAGTCAGAACGGTTCATTCTTTTATAACCAAGTTCAATATAATTTTCATAGCCTAATTTCTTAGCTATTTTAGTTCTAATTTTTACTAATCTATCATAAATATCATCAAATTTATCTTCATTTTCCTCAAAGAAATTCAAATATGCATTTTCCGCCTTCTTTCTCATTTCCCTATCTTTAGAAGTTCTAAAAGGCAACATTTGAGATAAGTTTCTTTTTTCACCTTCAAATTCAATTTCTGCTGAAGCAATTAATTTAGAATATTCGTTAACGGTTTTATTTTCTTCTATTAAATCTTCAATAATTTCTTCAGAAAATACTTCTAAACTCATATCGGTTAAGGTAAATAATTGTTTACCCCATTTTTCTTCAAGTTCAGGTCTAAATTTTGATTTTACCACTGCCTTGTCGAATTTATTTATAACATTATCGAATTTAGGGCCATTTTCATCGAAAAATTCCCTTTCTTTTTCATAGAATTCGTCTTTTGTATTAATACTATAGCGTATATGCATTAAAGTTCCCATTGTACTAACATTTGACATAATTTTCATAATATTTTCAAAATACTTAGATTGTTCTTCAAAAGTAGAAGCGTTTTCAAATTTATCAATTAAAATATTCATCTCTTCTTCTATTTTTTCAAAATCCGGTCTTATATATTCATAATCCTTAAACTTTAGCATAAATACCTCCATTAATATTTATTATCACAAAATATATTTTACTACACTTTAGTTATTATATAAAGATTAATTTTTATTTATCATATTTGTATCAAATTAGTTTAGCAATTTTATTAGCTCAAGTAATTTTCTTGCTAATATTCCATTTTCCAAATTAGTAACTATATCTATTATCCAATCTGGTTTTATATTCTTCTCCTTGGCTACTAATAATGAATCTAATGGCTCAATAACTTCATCAATTTTAAACTCTATTTTTGGAATTATATATTCATACCCTCTTAAAAATTCATTTTTTACCTCATTATCTGAAAACCATAAGGCATTTTTTATATCTGTAGCCCTAATACCTATCCCTAAAAAATTAAAATCAAACATAAAGGCACTATCATATTTTTTACTAACTATAAGATTTTCAAAATAAAAATCATTATATGTTAAAGTTTTAGGTATTGTATTTAAAGTGTTTTGGATAACATTAAAATTATTTCTAAATAATTTCCAAAAAAGATTATTTTCTGTAGAAGTCCAAGTCGCCAATTTATTTATATTTTCAATAGTAATGTAGTTTAACGGTGAATACATTTTTATGTTAGTGTTATTTGAAACAAATTTTTCCCCTTCTAAATGTAATTTTTTATACCATTTTCCTAAATTATACATAACCTTAGGATTATTCATATCTTCCCTAATTCCTAAACGGAGATTTTTAGAATATAATATATCTTCCATTAAAATACTCATTTTTGACATATTAAATATATTGACTGTCGGTAGCTTTAACCTGGTTAATATTTTGTAGCTTTCTATTTCCCTTATATATTTATTTGTTAAAAACATTTTTAATATTGCAAATTTATCCTCTAACTTAACCCTGTAAACTACTATTTCATCTTTACACCTTACTAGCTCTATATTTAACGGTATATATCCCATACCTATTAATTCCTTTAAAGCTTTATTTTTCAATTCTTCACTATTATTAGTACTCATCTATTCTCCTACAATAAATTAAAAATATATTCACACAAAAACCACCTAATTTATAACTAGATGGTTTTATATTTGTAATTAGAAGTTTACAGCTTCTTCTATTAATTTTACACAATTGTCAATTCCTAATTCCCCACTATTTAATGTCATAGTAAAGTTTTCAACATCTCCCCATTCTCTATCGGTATAAAATTTATAATATACTCTTCTTCTTTTGTCCTTGTCCTTAAGTCTTTTTTCTAAACTTACTTCCCTGTCTCCATATTTTTCCCTTACTCTTCTTTTACGTTTTTTAAGATCAGCATGAACAAAAACATGAATGGTATCTTCCCTGTCCCTTAGAATATAGTCTGAGCAACGTCCAACTATTACAGCATTTTCTCCTGAGTCTGCTATTTCTTTAATTATTTTTGTTTGTGCTTCCCAAATATAATCATCTACAGACATTCCTCTATAGTCCCTTGCTAAAAGACCTATATTAAACAAGCCTCTGTATGTATCCTTTTCTTCTGTTTCTTCAATAAACTCTTGACTAAATCCCGATTCTTCGGCGATTTTTTCTATTATTTCCCTGTCATAATATTTATAATTTAACTTTTCAGCTAGCTTTTTTCCTACAGTTCTTCCACCGCTACCAAACTGTCTACTTATGGTTATAATTTTTTTAGCCATTCTCCCACCTCATCTTCATAAAATATTTATAATAATTCCTTCATTGTAATAATGTTTTTTGGTATTGCAGCTCTTGCTGTTTTCTTTGGATTAACTATTTGTGATATTTTTAAATCCATTACAAGACTTGCCATTACATAGCTTTCTGCCCATGAAACTTTTAAAGCATCCTTCATTAAATCAACTGCAGTACTGGCAGCTTCCTTTGTAGCTTCGTCTAAGCTCTCTCCGGAGGCAATTATTTCTATTCTGTCATCTAATTCTACAATAGGCCATGTTAATTTTCTTTTTGTTTTTATTACTTCAACTTCCAGTTCCACTTCGCCAGAAATTTCAAGTCCTGTAAAACAAAGTTCACCGTCTCCCATAACAGCATGTAAATCTCCTAAGGCTAACATCGCTCCTTCTTGTTGAACTTGAAAATATAAGGAACTTCCTTTTCCTATAATAGTGCTGTCCATATTTCCACCATGTTTCCAAGGAGTATGGGTTCCCCATTTCCCCTCTTCCTCTGCCGGAGCAAGACCTATAACACCAATCATTGGATTAATTGGAATCTTCTTGCCTAAATAATATGCATAGCCATCCTTTACTTCAATTACCCTTACAATTGCTTCCTTAGATTCTTCTGCAAGGCCACCGGCATTTGGAATTGCTGCTGCAACACCCTTGTCCTTTAGTTCTATATTAATAATATTAACTTTTAAAACATCTCCCGGCATTGCGTCTTCAACATATATAGGACCTGTTGCAGGATTTACAATATCCATATCTATTTCCATTAAAACCTGCTCTTCCGATTTTATTTGTTCATGAAAGCAATCACAGGTTTCTACAATAAAAGGTTCTTTTGGTTTAACTCTGTATTTTTCCTTCATACCATATTCGAAATTATAAATAACATTTTCTTTACTAAATTTATTCATACCTTAGAAGTCCCCTTTCATATTAAAAAATTTATACTATATTCATTCAATACCCTAATTTAGTTCTTTATAAAAATATTATTGCTTTTCATTTTCAATATTTAAAAAATATTTTTTAAAATTCTTTTGTAGCTTTATTTCCTTAAATCCTTTTTTCCTATAAAACATATGGGTCTCTTGTCTTTTTTCTCTGCTTACAAGCCTTAGGCCTTTTGAACCTTCATTCCTAGCCCATTTTTCTATCCTGTCTATTAACTTTCCACCTATTCCCATATTTTGAAAATCTTTTGCTACGACTAAGGCCATTATATCTTTTAAGGAATCCTGATACAGACTTTCATAGTCGTGAGCTTCAATATAAGCAACTACTTCGCCTTTATAAACTGCAACTAAAACCCTATAACTATTATTATCTAATATTTTTTCTAATTTTTCTTTTGTCTTCTCTAGTGGATAATCATAGCCAAGACTAAATTTGTTTAATTTATATATATAATTTGCATCTTCAATAAGACATCGTCTTATAGTAATCTCCATAATGCCTCCTAAATTTATATATTAAAATATTAGATTTTTTCTAAAATTCTTTTGATCTTTTATTTTTTTATAACCACATTTAAGATAGAACTTATGGGAATCTTCCCTTTCTTCACCTGAAGCTAATCTAACGCAGGAAACCTTTTCATCCCTTGCCCATTTTTCCACTGCTTCCAATAAATCTCTGCCTATTCCTATTTTTTGAAATTTCTTTGAAACAGCAATTCCTAAAATATTTTTCATAGGTTTAGAATATATACACTGATAATTACTGGCATGTACATAGCCAATAACATATTCGTCAACTTCTGCAACAAAAATCTTATCTAACTTATTTTCACTAATTTTCTTTAAATTTTCTACCGTTTCTTCCAAAGGATAATCATATTTCATTTCATTTTTGTTTAACTGATAAATAGCCTCACTATCGTCAAGTTTAAATTCTCTTATAATTAACATAAGCGCTCCTTTAAAATAACTGATTCCCATTACCTACATCCGACCTATTTGTTTAATTATTATATAATATATTATCATATAAATATCCTAACAAATTAATTTATTCAAATAAAAAAATCCATATATTGTAATATGGATTTCCTTTATCTTATGAAATATTTAATATTTTACAGATTTTTTTAAAGCTTAGCTTATACAAAATATAAATAACAGTGGACATTATAATAACTACTCCTATACTAATTCCAAGTCCAATAAATTCCTGTTCTGTAAATTGTCCATCATTTGAGTATAGCATCATAGTATAAAAAGCTATTATTACAATAGTTCCAATTAAGGTTGGAGAAAAAAATATTTTAGATATTTGGGACTTCATGGATTTCTGAAGATATTTATTATTTGCCCCTATACGTTTTAAATCCTCATAGACTCTTTTATTATTTAAGCCGGTAGTTAAACTTCTCACATATAAAATAACTATTACTGCAGAAAAACAAATTATGGCAATAAATACAAATAAGAGTAAAAAAACTGCATATTGTTTTAGAAAATCTATCTTGTTCATTATTGCAAAGTTTGGCATATATTTCCAATTACTTCTAAAGTCAGATGAATCCTTTAAATCATAATCAACTTTATAGGAATCCATACCATATTCTTTTCCTTCTTTTTCAGCAACTATTTTTGAAACAGGGTCCCAATATAAAAATTGTTTCACTTTAGAATCGGAATGTTCTACTATTTCATCAAATAGTAAATTTGCAAAGTCATAGCTTGCCTCTAGGTTTTTTACATTGAAAAAAACTATTTTTTCCAGCCATTCCGGCGTTAAACCCCTTGTCATTTTTTCATAGTCTTCATCTGATAATATTCTATAACCAAATAAGGAATTATTTCTAAGTTTTAGTTTTGATGGTGTAACCTTCATCTCTTCACCTGTAACCATATTTGTTATTATGGAAATTTCTTCACTGGTTCTAAAATCATTACTTCCATCATGACTTAGTATAGTTATAACCTCTCCGGGTTTAATACTAATATTTTCTCCTGTTAGTTTATTATAGGCCTCTTCCGATAAAAACCTATCACTTGCTAATAGGGTTTTATATTCAAAGGTTAATTTTCTATTTTCCTCTACTGTTTCTAACTCACCATCTACACCTAATATAGCCATAGGCTCTGTCCTATACTCTGTAATTTCCACATCCTCTTCTTTAGCTAAATCAAAAATATCATCTTTACCTATCATATTTTGGTCTTGTCTATAATTAAAGGAGTAGTCTACCTTACTTTCTTTAAATGCATTTTCTGATACTGAGAACATTAAGGGAGTATAAAAGGATGCAAAATAACCTCCTGCTATTAGTAGGGTTATAACTATCATATTTCTTACAGTTTGACGACCCTCAAACTTCATCATACTGGTACTTATTATATTCTTATATTTGTTTTTTCTACCTCCCCATCCGTTAACAACAGTATGAAGCATTATCATATACAAGCCTATTAATGCTGGTAAATAAAAAATACCTGGAAGCCAATCCGGTGGAAAATAAGAAAACTTTTCTATAATAAAACCCGATGAAGAGTATCCTAAAAAACCTCCTATAAGCATTAAGAGTATTCCAATAAATCCATACCAGTTTGGAACATCTTTAATAGGTTCAGATTTTTTAGATTCCTGAACTATATCTATTATATTTGTTCTGTTTATAAACTGTTTCATTCGTATAAATGACAATATAATAATTACTACTGTAAATAAAGCCGATAAGGCTATTGCTTTATATGAAATATTTAATACCATGTCAGGTGTGTCTACAATAAAAATCCTAAACAATTTCCAAATTCCAAGGGCAGATACCACTCCTAATCCTATACCTATAAGAGAAACTATTAAGACAAGCGTTAAAACATCCCTTATTAAAAAATGTTCAATCTTTTTCTTAGAAGTACCTAAGGCCATAAGGACTCCTACTTCCCTAGATTTATAGCGTAAAAATAAACCTATAGCATAGTTTACAAATACAATACATCCAATTACAGCAACTGCAAAAATCATCATCATCTGTTTTCTTGAATCTCCTCCAGGTGGAAGAATTGTTTGTACTGTTGGTGAGTTCATAATAGTTAAATAGGAAGTTATTAAAAGTACAGATAATAAGATACTTCCTAACATAAAATAATATTGATTTTTGTTCTTACTTCTTAATTTTTTATTTATACTTTTAAAGTCTATCATTTTAACCCTCCTCACTTAGAAGTTGGATTGAATCTAAAAGTTCTTTTTGGAAAATTCTTCTTTCTTCGTTTTTCCTTTCCTTTATATCCCAAACTAAACCATCCTTTAAAATTACAACCCTATCACAATGGGAAGCTGCTAAGGAGTCATGGGTTACCATTAGTATAGTTGCCCCTAAGGAATTTTTTGCCTCTATAAAAGACTTTATTACCGCCCTTGAACTTTTAGAGTCTAAATTTCCAGTTGGCTCATCGGCTAAAATAATCTTAGGATTATTAATTAAGGCTCTGGCAACTGCTGTTCTTTGTTTTTCCCCACCGGATATTTCTGCCGGGTATTTGTTTTTTATATGGGAAATTTCAAATATTTCACATAGACTATCTGCCATTTCTTCCATACTTACATCTACTCTTTCACTTATTATTCTTGGAAGCATAATATTTTCCCTTATTGTTAGTCCATCAAGTAACATAAAGTCCTGAAATACAAAGCCTAAATCCCTGTTTCTTATTTCTGCTAGATCTTCATTATTTAATTTTGAAATATCCGTTTCCCCTAGTAATATTTCTCCACTATCAATAGGAATATAGGCTGAAATACAATTTAAAAGTGTAGTTTTTCCTGAGCCGGAAGCACCCATTACCCCAACAAACTCCCCTTCTTCTACCTTCATGGTAATTCCCTTTAACACTTCATATTTTTCAGTCCCAACTTGAAACGATTTATACAAATTATTTATTTTTAACATAGTAGTCCTCCTCTTTATGAGAAGTCTAACATTTTTGGATTTTAAATTTTTCTCCCTATGTAAGTTTTAACCTAATTCTTGTTATTTATTAGCCATATATAATTAATAGTGTAAAATTGACGGTTTTTATGTAATATTTGGTTTTGAAAGAAAATACCTCCATGATACAATAAAACAATAAAGGAGGTAGTTATGCTTCGTATAGCTATTTGTGATGATGAAAAAAAGGCAAGATTTTCTTTATATACCGGACTTGAAAGAGTTTTAGAAAATAAGGAAATAGAATATGTTATTTATGAATTTCCAAGTGGAGAAAAATTAATAGATTGGTATGAAAAACATAGTGATGAAGTGGATTTAGTATTTTTAGATATTGAAATGCCGGGACCGGATGGAATGGAAGTAGCTAAAAAACTCCGTAAGAGAAGTAGTATTTTGCAAATAGTCTTTATTACCAGTTACCCCGACTATGTTTTTGACGGCTACCTAGTTGATGCAATGGGATATTTATTAAAACCCGTTAAGGAAAAAGATTTAATTAATATTATAAATAGGTCTTTAGCTAAGATACTCCAAAATGAAAATGATGTTTTTACTTTTAAAAATATGAAGGGTATATTTAGAATTCCTAAAATCGACATCTTGTATTTTCAATCTGAAGGAAGAAAAATAAATTGTATTACAAGGGACAGTAATTATGTATTTTATGAAAAATTAAACAATATTGAAAAATCAATTGGACCTGCATTTTTAAGAATACATCAAAGCTATTTAATAAATTCAAAACACGTTGACCAAGCCAAGGCTGAATCTGTTTTAGTAAATGGCAAGGAACTTCCTATTAGTAGGCAATACAGAAAGACCGCCTTGTTAGAACTTGGCCGCAACTTACTTAATTGAGGTATTGTAT
The DNA here is from genome assembly GCF_016458825.1 of Miniphocaeibacter halophilus. Lineage (NCBI taxonomy): Bacteria > Bacillati > Bacillota > Tissierellia > Tissierellales > Peptoniphilaceae > Miniphocaeibacter > Miniphocaeibacter halophilus. Next base: position 1,258,014 of record NZ_CP066744.1, on the reverse strand, counting down.
GAAATTATTCTTAAATTTTCTTTTACCAATTATTAATTATATTGTGCTGGGAGTAAGCACCTATTTTTTTGTTAAAAGCTCTCGTAAAATTTTAAGGCCTGTAAAGAGTAAAATATTAAAAATAATTCCTTATGTACTTTTCTTCAACTCCTTAGGGATACAATCATGGATAGGGGATGAAAATCCCTTTATAATTTTACCTTTCTATATACTGGTATTTTTAATTTGTTACAGGGGGAATAGTATTTCCAAATTAGTTACAGCCCTACTTTTCTATATTTTAATTACCCCTATTAATATGCTTATAGACACTATTTTCGCCTCCTACTTTGATGAAGCTCTTCTTGGAGCCTTTTTGAAAAATCAATTAACTCTCTTTGTAAAAGCTACTATTTTTATTATAATTAGCTTAATTTTGTATAAATTTATTAAAGATGAAAATATTAAATTACCAAAAAATTTATGGTACCTACTTCTTGGCCTATTAATTGGACCATTTTTTGTTATTGTCGGTTTTACAGGATTTGGCGTTGGAGATTTATTATACCCTTCACCATCTTTAAAATCCCATTTATTTAACGAGGAAGGCTATAGTATTATAAGATTTATTACTTTAAGATTATCCTTCATTATAATCCCCTTTGTAATTATTTCCGCCATTTCAATTTTTATTGCCATGGTAATTCTTTCAAAACAGGAGGAATTGAAAGAGAAAGAAAACATAAATAATATGAAGGAACTCTACTACGAAGGAATCAAAAACGAACAAAAATCAATTAGACTTATAAAACACGATATGAACAATTATTTACTTACTATGGAAAATATGTTGGAAAATAACAAGGTTGAAGAAACTAAAGAATTTTTAAAAAGTCTAACTTCTTCCAGTAGTTTTAATAAAACAAGACAATTAACTAGAAATGAAGTAGTCAACGCTATTCTTGACATTAAAATCAATGCAATAAAAGATTATAATATAGAGTTTGATTATGAAATATCAGTACCGGAGAACTTGGAAATTTCCCATGTTGATTTATCCGCCTTACTAGGTAACGGATTGGACAATGCAATAGAATCCACTATAAAATCCAATGTTAAGAAGATTAAATTTCGTTTGAAAGTTGAAAAAGGACTTTTCATGTTAAAAATAGAAAATCCCATAGGTGAAAAACCAATATTAAAGGACAATACCTTCCTATCTACAAAGAAAAATAGTTCCAACCATGGCTTTGGTCTTACAAGCATAAGGGAGATTGTTTCAAAATATAGGGGAAATATGGATATTAATATGGAAAATGACAAATTCACATTAATTATAATAATTCCTTTAAATAGTTAAGGTAGCTTTAAAGCTACCTTAATTTACTTTATTCTTATATTTTTCAAAAACCACTTCTATCCTACTAAAAGGCAGTGGAATAGAATAGTTATCCCAACGCTTTTTAAGGTTTATTGATGGTGAGTTTTTAAAACTTACAAAATAAATATCCAAATTAGCCTTTTTTGCTAGGTAGGGCAATAATTCTTTAGCTTTATGCCTTGGTCCTAAAGGTCCATCCATTGCTAAGGCAAAAACTCGCCCCCTTGTACTGGCAGTATTAATTAAGAGCCTTAAATTCTTTCTTGCTCCTAAGCCATCTTCTGTACGTATAGCATTAGCCCGGCATTTGTCTAATATGTAGGAAATAATATCACCTCTCCAGTCAGCAGTTATTACTACATCTACCGGTGGTAGCTGATTTTTTAAATGCATAAGTAAAATCATCATCAAGGAGCTGTCACCATGCCAATAGCCAAGCATTTCCAGTTCTTTAAGTAAGTGTAAATTTATAATTTCATATTTTACTGTTTTGTTAACCAGCCATAAATATCCATAAAATATTCTACTAAGTATATAGCCTACTAACTTTTCTTTTTTACTTCTATTTATTTCCTTAACATTATTATGGCACAACATATTTTACTTTCCCTTGTATTAACTGTAAATAGTTTTCTTCTGTTAATTTAGCAATTGACTCTGCCGTATATTCTTTAGCAGTATTATATGCACCGATTTTTAAAGTATTGAATAAATAGGAATTTCCCATAATTTCTTCAATAGGCTTAATCCATAAATCTTCATTTAATTCTGTTTTAAATCCATTTTCCCCATTTACAACTACATCATTAACCCCGCTACCGGAAACTGCAACTACCGGTAACTCTGCAGCCATAGCCTCTAAAAGTACTATACCTTGAGTTTCCGATTGGGAACTAAAGAGGAACAAATCACAAGCATTATAATAATGAACCAGTTTATCATGTTCTATATTTCCTAAAAAATATATTTCTTCTTCCAGTCCCAGTTTTTTACTTAGTAAATTAAGGGATTTTCTTTCTGCTCCATCACCAATAATTATCATTTTAAAGGGTTTTTCCCATTTTTCTTTTAAAGCCTTTAAGGCTTTTAACATAAAGGGAAAATTTTTTTCCTTTCCTAATCTACTTACACAACAAAATAAATTTGGGCTATTGAATTTTTTTCTTATTTCTTCTGTTTTCTCCCTATCCCTTATGAAATCATTTTCAGATAAACCTGTAGGTATTACAGTTATAGGCGTATATACTCCTCTTTTAATCATTGTGTTTTTTATTTCCGGTGTTGGTGCAAAAATCAAGTTACATTTATTTGAAAATGATCTTGTATATTTAGAAACAATTTGTTCAGCTACCTTATATATTTTAGTATCATCTTTGTTTTTATTTAGTAGACTAGGCATTACATAGTGCATGTACTCCTCATACCTTGTATGGTAGGTGTAAATTAAGGGAATATCATATTTTTTAGAATAGGATAGGGCAATATTTCCCATTAACATTGGGTGATGACTATGTATAATGTCGTAATTTCTTTTTTGGAATTGTTTTCTAATATCCCTATCGAACATATTAGGAACTACAATATCACCATCAAGTTTTTTATTTAGACTTTTAAATCTATAAACTCCTGTTTCAAGTTCTTGTTCCTCATAAGTCGGTGCAAAAACATCTACAATATGACCTCTTTTTCTAAGTCCATTTGCTAATCTTTCAATAGAAACAGGCACTCCTCCAATATATGGTTTATAGTTATTTGTAAACATTGCAATTTTCATTTAACTCCCCCTAAAACTTTGCAAACCAATTTAAAGCCGCCGAACCAAAAATATAACCACCACCAACAAATACTAAATTCCAAATTATAATGCCAATAGTTGAATAAAAACTGTATTTATAAAAATTCATTTTTATAACACCGGCCGGAATAGAAATAATAGTACGTATAACCGGAAATAATTTTGCAATAAGCAATCCCCAATAACCCTTTTGATTTAATTGTTCAATGGCCTTATCTAGGGCAACACTTTGCTTGGTGAATTTATTTCTAAACCAATTTAACAAAGGTCTTCCTATATAAAATCCTAGAAAATAAAGAATCCAACTGCCTATTAATCCGGCAATTACCGATATTACAATAACAAGTAAAAAAGATTTATTAAATTTGTAAGCCCATATTCCAGCAAGTGGCATTATTATTCCTGCCGGAAATCCCGGTAAATTCATATATTCCAGTAAAACAACTATGAATAAAGCCAATAGACCATAATTTTCTAAATAAAATTCTATTGTTTCAAAGTTCATAAGCTATTTCCCCTTATATTTCCAATTCCTTTAACTATCTTCCTATATTTATAATATCAATACACTTTTACAATTCTCTTAAAAATATATTACAAATCTCTTAAGATCTTTTTAAGTATACAATTAAAATTACAAGAATTTATCAATTTTACTTATTACTATATTAAAAGACTTGGCTTTATCTTCTATTTGTATATTATCCCAATTTCAAAACCCCGGCTTAAGCCTATGTAATATTTAACAATATTTTTGTAATATTTAGATTAAATACTTTTTTTGTGTAAAATTAAAACAATATTTTGTATAAATCGGCTTTACTAAAATTAAAAGACTACACCTATTGATTTAAGGTATAGTCTTTGTTTTCCAACTGCATTAAAAAGTTTGAAATACTTTTTTTAGAGCTAATATCTTCCTCTAGTTTAACCAATTTACCTTCTTTAATATAGGCTAGAGTAGGAGTGTTGTAAATTTTATATTCATCTATTATTTTATTTGTTAATTTGGAATCTCTTTCCATTTCTTTGTTTAAATCAATATAGATTACTTCTAAATTATTATCCTTTACAAAATCTACTGTTTCAGAAATGTTTTTCCTGCAATTATTACAGTCCTCCATTCCAAAGTAAATAAATTTATTATTATACTCTAAAAGATTACTCTCGATTACATCCATATTTACTTTTTCAAAGGATTTTATATTATTTTCGTAAGTATATTTAGAGCTATCGTATTGAAATACAATATACATAATTACAAAAGTTATTAGTAAAATTACAATTGTTTTTATTAATTTAAAACCTTTAGTCATTACAAGCTCCTTTAATATTTATCTCTTATTTCTTTTCTATTTTAAGTATATATTTAAAATTTCAATTATTTATCAACTTTTCTATAGTTTTTCTACTACTGCTTTTTCTATATTTTTTAAAGCTTTTTGCTTTACTACAATTACTATTAAATAGGCCATTAGTAAAAGTATTAAATCTGCTATAATCTCTATTCCTAATGGAACCTGAGAAAGTATTATTATAGATATAATAGTAAAGGCCAGTATTCCTCCACCAATAACAGGATAGATTATAGTTCTTCTATTAATGGTTTTAATGTCTCTTAATATATTCTTATTTGTTGCTCCTAGTTTCTTCATACTCTTAAAAAGATTAATATTGTTGAAAAATATCGAACTTGCCCTATTATAGGTTATAAAAACAGTTGCCGTTAAGGCTATTATTACTATAAAACCACACAATAAGACCTTTACCAGATTTAGTACAAAGGAAGCTGTGTTTTCATAATAATTCATTCTCGGATAGTACTTCCAATTTCCTTGTAATTCAGAATTATCCTTGTTCAAGCTTACAAGATAGGCCCCTTCTGTTTCATATTCTTCAAGCTCTACTGTATACCATTGCCTACCGGAGTTTTTTACCAGCTTGTGAAGATTTTTATCATAGTCTGTTTGTACCGCCATTTCTTTTGGGGAATTTTCTAAAATATAGTCAAAAACATCTTCAGAAAATTCAAACTTTTTCTCCCCTTCTATGCTAAATACTATGTTCTTAATCTTTTGTCCTTCTGAAATACCCCTTGTTAGTTTTTCATAGTCCCCATCGTCTAAAATATACCTTTTATTCCATGACAATCCTCTGTCTACTAAAAGGTCATCTTCCAAAGTCTCTTGGTAGTTCACCTTCATCTGTTTTCCATCTACTGACTTAATATTTTGTAAATCATCGTCTGACTCCCATGAATTATATTTATTATTTTTTCTAACAAGATTTATATATTGGCCTTCTTCTACATCTATCTTCTTATTAGATAGACTATTGTATTCAGACTCAGAAATAAATTCATAATATTTGTATTCCTCAACTACTTTTTCTATAATATTTTCAGCATTGTCATCCCAAGTTCTAACATTACTTCCGGACAATAGTTCACTAAATTCATATTCCTTGTAAGTTCCAATTCCTATCTTATGTTCTTTAGCTATTTCTTGTATTATATTTTTATCTAAGATGCTATTTTCCAGTCTTAGTGGTATAGAAAAATCATATTCCATTTTTTCTTCCCTTAATCCTCCACTTTGGTTTACAAGGTTAAAGAAGGAGAAGGTAAATACACCAAATATTAAAATCATTGAAAACATAGAGCCAATTATCTGTTTTCCTTGAAGCCTTGTAATATTGTAATAAGCAATATTGTTATAGTATTTTTCCAATCTTTTACTTGATTTTTTTGGATTGGAAATAAAGTAATAGAGGACCATATATATTCCTATAAATGAAAATATATAGGCTAGGGAAAAAATGGACGGTGCAGATTTATCAAAATTAATCGTATACCATTGTGGTAGAAAATAACCTATTGAAACTCCTGCAACACTTAGGATTAATCCTAAATATAAATATGGTTTTTTCAGCCTTTTCAACTTGTCCGTCCTTGACCTTGAATGCATTAGTTCCATAACATCATATCGTCTAATATAAATAAATAATCTTAGATAAACTATTACAAATATAAATAGTGAAAATATAATTCCTATTATTATACCTTTAGTATTTAAAGACAGATTTTCTATTGTATATTTTGAATAGATTATTTGGAAAAACTTCCAAATTCCAAAGGAAAAGACTAGGGACAAGATTCCTGCAATTAATGTAAGTTTTATAACTATAGCTAGTATTTCCTTTGCTATGATTTTTACAAATTCTTTTTTTGTTAGGCCAAAGGATATAAAAACACCTATCTCCCTACTTTTATATTTTAAGAATACCTCTGCCGAATAAATTACAAGCATGGTGCAGCCTACCATACATAAAATGAAGATTGACATTATCATCTGGTTAGAGTCTGTTCCATACTCCATAATCTTCTGTAAGGTATTACTCATGTAGAGATTTGCAAATGTAAATATTAAGGTAAAAGCAATTAATATGCTGGTATTAAACTGAAAATATTCTTTTTTGTTATACTTTTTTAATTTTTTACTTATTAATTTATAATTTAACATACTTAACTCCTGTCCATATTTGCAAAGGCTTCTACAATTTCATCTTGTAATTCTTTCCTATTGCCTTTATTAACTAAGACCTTACTTATTTCACCCTTGTTTAAAATAAACACCTTGTCACTATAACTTGCATAGTACATGTCATGGGTAACCATTAATATACTGGTGTTTAAATCCTTCTTTATTCTTGTAAAGGAATCTATTACTTCATTTGCAGACTTACTGTCTAAGTTTCCTGTTGGCTCATCTGCTAAGATAATGTCCGGACTGTTAATTAGTGACCTGGCTATTGAAACCCTTTGTCTTTGCCCTCCTGACAACTCTGCCGGAAAAGAGTCCATTTTTTCTGCTAAACCAAATAGATTCAAGAGATTCTTTGCCTTCTCCTCCATACTTTCATACATGGTATTTGTTTTTTTCATTTTGGAAATTATTGATGGAACACAGGTATTTTCTATTAAATTCAAACCATCTAGTAACATATAGTCTTGAAATATAAAACCTATATTTGTATTTCTCATAGTTGCTAAATCTTCTTCTGTGAATTTTCCAATATCATTACCCTTTAAATTAATAAGGCCAGATTCATAGTCTATATAACGACAAATACAATTTAATAAGGTAGACTTCCCACTTCCGCTGGAACCCATTATAGAAACAAATTCCCCTTCTTCTACCTTTAAGGATAAATTCCTTAACACCTGTAAATTTGAATTACCGGATTTATAACTTTTCTTTAAATTACTAATTTCTAATATTGCCATTTTTTACCTCCTAGTATTTAAGAACTAAAAATAATTTCGATTTATAGGTCTATACTTGTATAAATTTTCCTGTATTTTTTGTCCCTTATTTATTAATTGAATAATACCATTTAGAAAAATATTTGTTTTTCCCCTTGAAAAGTTTTACATAAACCATGTAATCTTTTTACAAATAAAATTAAAAATGTAATGAATTACACTTCTAATGTAATATTCGGTTTTGAAAGAAACTGCCATCATGGTACAATTATTAAACATAAGGAAGGTGATTATATGCTTCGTATAGGAATTTGCGACGACTCTAAGGAAGCAAGTTTTACTACTTATTTTGGTCTTGAAAAAATTTTAGAAAATAGAAACATAGAATATGTTATTTATGAATTTTCCAGTGGGGAAAAATTTATAGAGTGGCATAAGAAAAACAAAAATGAAATTGATTTATTGTTTTTAGATATTGAAATGCCGGGACTGAACGGAATGGAAACAGCCAAGCTAATTAGAGAAGAAAACGACTATTTACAAATAGTATTTGTTACAAGTCATCCTGACTTTGTTTTTGACGGCTACTCCGTTAATGCCTTAAGCTACTTGTTAAAACCTGCTAAGGAAGAGGATTTAAATAAGATTATTACAAGAACACTCCTAAACTTAGATAAAAATGAAGAAGAGGTCTTTACCTGTAAGAATATTGATGGAATATACAGAATTCCTAAAAAGGATATCTTATATTTTTATTCAAAGGCTAGAAAGGTAATTTGTGTTACCAGAGAAAATAATTATGAATTTTATGAAAAATTAAATAATATAGAAGAGAGTATTAAGGGAAATTTTGTTAGAATACACCAAAGGTACCTGGTTAATTCAAAGGCAGTAAGGCAAATAAAGTCCGACACAGTTCTTGTTGACAATATTGAACTACCAATTAGTAGAACCTACCAGGACAAGGCTGTAATTGAATTAAGTAGAAATCTTTTAAATTGAGGTGTATATGTTAAAATTAGATAATATAATTTTAGACCCAATTGTAATTATTCTTACACTGTTTGCATCATATTTTTTAGTAAGACTAGTTTCAAAAATAGTTCCACTTAAAAATAATAAAGCCTTGAAATTACTAGCCTTACTGCCTTTTTCCCTATCTATTGGAAGTGTTGATTACCTAGGGGACTCAAATATAATAGTTTTATTAATTTTTTATGCAGTTATTTTCCAGCTGTCCTTTATAGGAAGGGCTACAAACAAATTTATAATATCCTTGATGTTCTACCTACTATTAACCTCCTTTAATTTAGTTGTCAGTACTATTTTTATTAGCAATGACTTTAAGTTCTTTCCAAATGAAGAATACTTGTATATTGTAAAGGCTCTTTCTTGGATTATTATTTCAAATATTTTACTTAAATATATGGGAAATATAGAAGTAAAACTATCTAAAAAATTATGGTTGTTACTAGGTGGATTATCTACCGGACTATTTTTTATAATTATAGGTTTTAGTAATATAGGTTTTGGAGCTTTACTGGATATATTTACCGATATTACAAAACCCGAATATGTAGCCAGTGACTACTATTATGAAGTTCATGATATGCTAAATAAAATTGGATATATTATATTTCCCTCGGTATTTTTGTCAACCCTAGCCTTATTTACAGCCATAAAGGTTTTAACAAAACACGAGGAACTTTTAGAAAAAGATGCCTTGGAAAGTATAAAGGAAAATTATTACAGTGGCTTACAAAGGGAACAAAAATTAGTTCGTACTATTAGACATGATATGAAAAACCATTTACTTACAGTACAGGCTATGATTGGAAAAAAAAGACTATAATAGGGCAAATGACTACCTAACAAACCTAACTTCATCTTCCGCCTTTGAAAAAGGAAGGCAGATTTCTAAAAACAATACTATAAATGCAATTTTAGACAATAAATTGGATTTAATGGAGGAGTATAAGATAGAATTTGACTATAGAATTTCCGTACCGGAAAAGTTGGAAATTTCAGATATTGACTTGTCCTCTTTACTGGGAAATGCTTTAGATAACGCCATAGAAGCAAATTTAAAAACCAATAATAGAAAAATAATCTTTAGACTTAGGGTGGACAAGGGACTTTTTATGCTCCAGATTAAAAATCCCCTTAGTGAAAATCCTCTTGAAAAAAACGGAAAATTTATAACGACTAAAAAAGATAAAAAACACCATGGCATAGGACTTTCCAGTATAAGAGAAACGGTTTTAAAATATGGTGGAAATATAAGTACAGTAGCAGAAAATGGAATATTTGAATTAGTTATTGGCATACCAGTAGATTAAAAAAACCTCCGTTATGGAGGTTTTTTTAATCTATTTTTATTGTAATTCCGGCCAGTAGTCTCTATTAGCTTCAATTAAATCATCTAAAATATCTTTTGCTACTTTTGCACTGGGTATAGTTTTAGATAGTGTAAAAGACTGCCATAATTTTTGATAACTCTTCTCTATATACGCTTCCACTAATAATTTTTCAACTGTTACTTGCTGGAACATAAGTGCTTGTTCAAACATAGGAATGTTCCCTTGGCATATAGCTTCCGGTCCATCGGAACCGACTATACATGGTACTTCAACCATTGCATCATCCGGAAAATTAGCAATTGCTCCGTTATTTTCTACAATCATTATCATTCTTTCATGGGTATTAAATGCAATTGCACAAGCTAAATCCACTATAAATGAAGCATGAGCATCTATATGGAATCCACTGTTTTTAGCTGTCCCTTTTTTAATTATTTTTCTCGCTTCATCAAATACCTGTTTTTCTCTTCCATCCATTACTTCATTAGCTCTTGTATAAGTACAATCCATATTTTCATAAACATAATCAGGATATAAATAATATTTTAAATACGTATTTGGTAAAAATCTAGGATCAACTGCCAATAAATCTTTCGCTTTTTTATGAGTTTCTTGCCAACTTGGATCTGTATGTTGTGTATCTACTTCTACTTGTGTTAAATATCCATTTTGGGATACATATTCCTTTATTTCATCTATATACTCTTTTCCGGACTTATCTTTTACACTTGTCCACCATCCAAAATGATTTAATCCGAAATATGAAACATCTAAATCCTTTGGGTTTTTATTGATTATTTGTGACATTCTTCTGAGAGTTCCCACCGGCATATCACAAATATTTAGTACTTTCGAGTCAGGTCTTAATATTCTACAGGCTTCTGCAACTATGGCTGCAGGATTTGAGTAGTTTAACATCCATGCATCTGGTGAGTACTTTTCCATATAATCTATGAGCTCCAACATACCGGTTATGCTTCTCATTCCATAAGCTAAACCACCTGGCCCGCATGTTTCTTGTCCTGCAACACCATGTTTCAAAGGAATCTTTTCATCTTTTTCTCTCATTTCATATTTTCCAACCCTTATATGAGCCATACAGAAGTCAATATCTGCGAAAGCTTCTTTAGGATCTATGGTATATGAAAATTCAACTTCCGGCGCTTGTTCCTTCATTAATATTTCTAAAGCTTTACCTAAAACTTCTTGTCTTTCCTTATCATTGTCGTATAATTTTAATTTTCTTAAAGGAAATCTATCTGCATTATCTAACAACATCATTACTATTCCAGGTGTAAAAGTACTACCTCCACCTGCAATTACTACTGAAAATTTTTCCATAATATCTCCTTACTCAACAACAGTCTCTAAATATTTATCTAATTTTTCTCTTATTTTTTTAACTTCAACTCCATATACAACTTGTATATTATTTCCACTTTTAATAACTGCCTTAGCATTTGTTTCTTCTTTTAAAAGATTTTCATTAATTAAATCAACATCATTAATCTTAAGCCTTAATCTCGTATAACAGTTATCTACAGATAATATATTTTCTTTACCTCCTAAATAATTTACAATAGATTCTGATAAATCTTCTACATTACTATCTTTTTTCTCTGATTCTTTCCTATTTACATATTCTTTTTTTGAATATAATTTTGTTTCTTCAGTATCTTCCCTGCCTATTGTTTTTAAGTTTAATTTCAATATTAAGGTTCTAAATACCAAAAAATATATTACAAAGAATAAAACTCCTACAAAAATATAAATAGGCCATCTAGTTTTTCCTATTCCCAATGGTAAATTGTATAATAGAAAGTCTATTATCCCATTAGGCCCTATCGCTCTTGACCCTAAAATATTTAGTACTACCATGCTCAAGCCACTTAAGACACTGTGTATCACAAATAAAAGTGGAGAAATAAACATGAAAGAAAATTCTATTGGTTCAGTTACTCCTGCTGTAAATGAAGTTACTGCTGCCGGTAATAATACGGCTCTTGCCCTTGCTTTCTTTTCTGATTTTGCTGTTGAATACATTGCTAAACAAGCCCCAATTAATCCAAACATTTTTGCTATTCCCCTAGCATCCCATATAACACTACTTGATAAAATACTAATTGAAGGATCCGCCATTTCAGCAAAATAAATGTTTCTAGCTCCTTCAAATATTTCTCCCCCTATTTCTGCCACTCCACCTAAGGAAGTATATAAAAATGGAGTATAGACTAAGTGATGCAAACCTGTAATTATCAACAATCTCTCTAACATTCCATATAAAAACAGACCAAAATTACCACTTCTCTGTATTATTAAACCTAGATTGTTTATTCCGGACTGAACTACAGGCCAAATATATGTTAATAAAATTGCTAAAAAAACAACTAATGGTATTAATACAATAAAAACAAATCTGGCTCCTCCATATACTTGAAAAGCGTTTTTAAATTCTGTATCTATAAATTTATTAAATATGTAAGCAGTTAATAATCCTAAAATAATTCCTAGAAAAACTCCCATATCCAGTACTTGAACACCTAAAACCATCTGCTGCCCTGTTCCTCGCAAGTTTTCGGCATCTGCTAGTATTCCTCTTAGCTCCATAAATTTATTCATAGCATTTAAAAATATCAAATATACTAATACAGATGTAAAAGCTGCTTCTGCCTTTTTCTTCTTTGCTAACCCCAGCGCTATTCCCACACAAAAAATTATTCCCAAATTTGTAAGTATTGGTACTAACGAAGAAGAAAGAATTGTCCCAAATCCAATTGTAATTGGATTATTCATAAAAGGAAATCTTTCAATTAATCCTTGATTAGTAAATATATTTCCCACTGCAATTAATATACCTGCTATTGGTAATATTAGTACCGGTACAAAAATCGCCTTTGAAAACTTTTGCATTGCATTCATAAAACGTTCTTTCATATTTTTATCCCCCTTTGTTTTGATAAATCCATATTAAACAAAAAGTGCAACAATGTCCATTAAATAGCCATTTTTGCACTTTGTTTCAGTTGCTGTAACTTGTTTCAGATACTATTATTTTTTATGTTAGTAGTTTGTTATAACTTTATAATAAATTAATTTCATCAGTTTATCTTTTGAAAACATCAACAAACAATTCAAAGGTGTTTAGTAAATTACCATAATATTTAGTATAGGTCATATTTTGTGTATCAAATTTATTATCATCCTCTGTAATGAAAATATAATCTGAAAGTTTTGCTGCCCTACTATTTTCGTCACCAGTAAAAAGAACCGTAGGTATTCCTTCTTTTTTACAGCGTTTAATCTTATCTATTAAATTATCGGTCTCACCGGATTTAGATATTGTTATTAAAAAACTTATACTATCTAAATTGCTATTAATTATTCCTAAAGAATCTTGAGCTCCTACTTGCATAGTTCTAATACCATTAACCAACAATTTTTTCAACAAATATTCTCCAATAATTCCAGAAAATCCCGTTGCAGAAATAAATATTATTTTTTCTTTATTCACTTTATATATTTTTCTTATTTGCTCAACTATATTATTATCAATTATATTAGATGATAATAAATTTTCCTTTTCCTTCTTTACATAATTATTTATTAAAAAATAATACATTTCTAAATATCCTTTGAACCCAAGTTTTTGAGAAACTCGTATAATGCTTGCCGGTGATGTATAAATATCTTTTGCTAATTCTCTTACACTTTTTCCCTCTATATTTTCTAAATTATTAAAAATATACTCCAATATTCTATCTTCGGTTTCATTTAATTTTATACCTTTAGTAAAAATACCTTTATCTATCATAGGATCACCTCAAAATAATCTTAACAAAAAACCTGACGATTATGCTACCGCCAGATTTTCACTTAATATACAGCCTTAAATTCTTTTAGTTTATTATTTAATGCTTGTTCTTTCTCCTCTATATTATTAATTCTAATTATTGGCTTGTTTTTCATACTGTCAACTAAAAACTCAATTTTATTCCTTGGTCCCTGTACTTCAGCTTCTACTCTACCATCACTTAAATTTTTAACCCAACCAACTAATTCTAATTCTTGTGCCATTAACATAAATTGGAATCTAAATCCTACACCTTGTACTTTTCCGGAAAATTTAAAATTTTTATTCACTATTTCCGAATCTGAAAATTTTGGTATTTCAGTATTATTCACTTGATTTTCTATATATTTTTCCTTTAATCTTCTTATAAAATCCTTAACCATGTTTTCCCCCTTAGTGAATAAAACTTCCTTTCCTTCATTTTAGTTTAATATATAGCCACTGTCTAGTTATAAATATATATTTAATTAATATAATACTGAACTTACTTTTAAAAATACAAAAGAAATACACAATATCGTATAAAAATATTCTAAATTATTAGTGGTCATTTCTTATAATTCTAATATGATATAATAATTGAAATTAAAGAAATAATAGGGAAATTCTAATATGAATTTCCCTATTATTTCTAACCTTCTAAAATAAAAATCCTATTTTGGAACTACATTTTTTGGAATAGCACTTTTATATTTTTCTCCTCCTAAATTTACTACATGCTCTTTTCTCGCTTCCTCTAACAAATTCGGTTTTTTTATAATATCATACGCAGTCATTGCTATAGCCTTAGCTGCAGTTATCATACCTTTATGCATAATACTTGATTTGCCAGTTGCAACCCATTGCCAAGAATGGGCAGGAGTACCTTGTGGAGCACAAGTTACCATAATCTGACCTGTTGGAACATTCCAACTTACATCACCTACGTCTGTTGATCCTCCCATATTCTTAAAGGCATCATAGGGTAAAATCTCTGATATTAATGGTGAGTTACTTAATTCTCGAATTTTTTCTTCTTCTAAAAATAAAGTTCTAGCTCTATTTCTTATGCTATTTTTCATAGAATCATCTATTGTATTAAAAAATTTACTTCCATATTCAATTTCTTCCGTTGAATACTCAATAGGTGTGATTTCTTTTAAATTACTATACATCGCTTTTGTTAAAGTTTGATTAGGTATATAATTTGCTGCTGCAGAATCCCATACAATTTCTAATTGTGTCTCTGTCATATGAGCAGCTCCTTCTGCAATTTTAACAACCCTCTTATATATATCAAGAGCCTGTTCTGTTTTAGGTGCACGTATAAAATAATGCAAACTTGCAGTAGGCTGTACTACATTTGCAGATTTACCACCTGCATCTATAAAAGCGTAATGTATGCGAGCTTCATCAATAATATGTTCCCTTAAAAAATTCACTCCAACATTCATAATTTCAGCTGCATCTAAAGCACTTCTTCCCATTTCAGGCATAGCAGCAGCATGAGATGCTATTCCTACAAAATTAAAATAGACTTGCAATACAGCTAAAGAACTACTAATCCATGCCCCACTTGAATCCCAAGGATGCCATGCTAAAGCCACATCTAAATCACTAAATATCCCTTCTCTAGCCATAAAGGCCTTACCGTAACCGCTTTCTTCTGCCGGACAACCAAATAATTTAATTGTTCCTTCTATCTTATTTTCTTGTAAATAATCCTTAATTCCAATTGCTGCTGCAACTGCTCCTGTTCCTAGTACATGATGACCACATCCATGTCCGTTTCCATTATCTATTAAAAATTTTCTCTCTGGAATATCCGGAACTTGACTTAAATTAGTTAAAGCATCATATTCTGCTAAAATTCCAACAATGGGTTTTCCTGAACCATATGTGGCAATAAAAGCATTTTCCATATTTGCAAGTCCTTTTTTCATTTTAAAGGATTCTTCTTCTAATAAATCACATAATACTTTAGCTGATTTTGGAGTGTCAAATCTAATTTCAGCATATTCCCAAATTTTATCACTTGCATCGAAGTATTTTTGTTTTTTTTCTTCAATTAACGAAATTATTTTATTTTTTTCATTCATTTAATCACCTAATATTCCTTTCTCTATTCATTACTATTACAGATATTACTGATATGACCATTGTTCCCAATAATAAAAAGCCTTGAAGATTCGAATAAGTTGCAGCCGGTAATATAATTCCAGCAATTAACGCTATTAAGAAAGGAACTACTGCTATCTTAGGTTTTTTTAATAAATATGGCATTAACATAGCTCCAACTAATGCTGGCATTATATTATTAAATCCAGGTTGAATAATATCACTTTGTAGATACTTCACAACTGGTGATAGCAAAAATATTCCTAAGAATAGAATCACTGCTGTTACAATTGATGAAGCTCCTATAGCCAATACTGAAATTACTTCTCCCTCATCGCTAGAAGGATCTACCTTTGCCATTTTATGACATGATGAAGCTGCCGGTAATTTCATATTTGACACATTACCTGTTACGAAGGATAAATATGTACCTCCGGATCCTAGAATAGGCGAAAATGAAACAACCTCTGTAAATTGAGTAGGTATAAATACAATACAAAGTTGTGCTGCAGCTGCTAATGTAGTTTTCCAATCCACCTTAATATTAAATACAAACATTGTTACTATAGGTATCATAAACATCAATATAATAACTATCAACGTAGAAATTCTTCCAAGTCTATGTATAGATGAATAATAATCATTATTTTTTTTCATTGTTCCCTCCCTAACTTAAAATTAGTGTAAATAAAATAGCTGAACCCATTCCTATTATTAAACATAAAGGAAAAGCAAGCTCTTGTAATATTTTGATTTTTGTCTTAAGCACAATATAATCAAATAACCAAATAAATAATGCAGATGTAATTACCACTAGTAAAGGAACTATTCCAACTATGCCGGTTTGAGATACTTTAAAGGGTGATGCAAAGTAAGTTCCACCAAAAACACATAGTAAAGAAATGAACATTACTGCAAAAATATCCTTATAATTTTTTTCCTGTTTTCCTTTTATTAGATTCATTCCCTTTTGAATATATTTAGACCCTAACATAGTATACAAAGGTCCCCATATTATTCCTATTGTCATAACAAACATTGTACTTACAAAGATTTCTGCGGTAAATCCACTGCTGGATATGCTCTGTAAACCAAATGCTTGTGCCGTTGCATTAGCTGCCATATTTTCATAAGGACCAGAACCTATAACACTTAAACGTAGCCATGGAAAAAATTTACCTAGATTTGGCATTAATACCACTAAAACCAATAGAATAGGTAAACTTGGTATAATCGAAAAAATCGAACTACTCCTTATTGTTTTTTTCATTATTTCCTTAGACATTCCAAGTTTTATCCCTTGCTTCCATGCTTTTCTCATAAATAGTATAGCCTGAATCATTACAAAACCAACTGTAATAAAACATAATACAAAGAGCAAAGGGCTATTTGCAATTTTCAAATAATCTTTCATTTTTAACCTCCAAATATTTATATAATAATTTTAAACAATAATTGAAAACGTTTCTATTCAATTATTAATGCATTATTAAGAAATTCGCATATAAAAATAACGGAAAATAAAATCAGGAAATTAATAACCGTTCTTTTTATCCTATAAAGATACTATAAATACAATATAGTTAATAAAAGCGTGCATTGAAGTTATCTACTCAATAGAAAAAGTTCCTTTAATTAATAATTAAAGGAACTTTTTCTATTTCTATTGTAAATATATTTAAATTAATTAATTTTCTTTATTCTATAAAAAACTATACTATTAAATTTTAAATCCACATTTAAATTGAAATCTCCATTTATATGTATATTGATAATTGTAAGTTTTGGTGCTATTGAATTTTCCAAATATTCCACTATTTCTTCATCTATATATCCTGGAAATCCCAATTTATCAATATGGCTATAAATTCCATCACTACTATTATCATAGATGAATTTCTTTATTTGGTAATATCCGTCTATAAAGTTCTTTATTACTATTGATATTTCTTTTGTTAATTGCTCCGTAAATTTATAATCTACTGACAATAATGGATGTATGTAGTTAGGATTATAAATTACTATATTATATTCTTTATCATTTTCTTGAGTAATTAATATATTGTCATTCCTATATAAGATTTTATTATGATTGATTTTATGAAATATATCCAACACAAAAAATATTGGTCTCTTTATTTTTAAAGTTAGAAAAAGCCCTAGTATTCCTTCGTTTTTATCTTCTCTTTCAACTATAGTCCTATATGTATCAAGATAAAAACCAATTCCATTAAGATCATTATAGTTTTTTAAAATACTCTCAAAAATTATTGCTGACCTAAAAAACGTTCCTGAAAGAGCAGTAGAATCTGATGAAGTAACTGTATTCCAGTCTAGCATATAGATTGGTATATCATTAATTCCATACTTAAATAAAATTGTTGAAATATCATTGATTAAAAAATCAGAATAACTTGAAATTTCTTTAATTCCTTCATCTGCAAGATTATTTACATATTCCGTTGGATCACAAGAGAAAGTTATAAAATCTAAATTATTTGCAGATTTTTTCCAAAAGTTCTATAATCTCTTTTTTTGATGGTTCAAATCTATTGTAAAAAGTTTTAATTCCTATACTTACTTCCCCCAAAGATTTCTTAATAATTCTATAGCAGTTGTTATAAAAATCTATATAATCTTTTTGATTAACAAAGGAATCATTAGTAATTTCAAATTTAAAATCTGAAATATAATATAAAGGAAATATTTTAACTATAGAATTTAAACTTTGCTCTAGATATTCATAATATTCTTTTAGTGTAAATAACCCTTTTAAAACTTTAAAATAAACATTAGAAAAATCAATTTTGAAAAATGGGTATAATTTTTGAATATATAATGGATCTAAATATTTATATATTCCATATAATTTCAAAGGTGAATGACCTAAAACATTTTCAATTTTAATATCATCAAATGCAGAAAAATAAACATATTTTACATTAAATTTATCTTTAACATATTTTAGTTGTTGAATCGTTATATCATTTTCAAGAAAATCTATATTCAAAATATTTATAATTGGAGTTGGAACATCTAAATATTCCTTAGAGTCCAAATCTAAATTTATCTTAATCATATCAAGATCATTTTTAGGATTCATTTCTGTTTTAAATAATTCATATTTTTTTATATACCTTTTTAATTCCATAATAGTATCCGTTGAAGAAGGATTAAATTCCTTTACTTCAAATTCACTATACTTTATTTTGTCCTGATTTTTCAAACGGTATTCTGTAGGAGTTAATTTATATCTATCTTTAAAATTTGTAGAAAATGATTTAGAACTTGGAAATCCATTCTTCAACGCAACATTTACTATAGTTTCATCAGTAAACAATAAATCTTGAATGGAATTATCTATTCTTATATTGGTTATATATTTATGAAATCCAATTCCAATTTTAGATTTAAATAGTTTTGAAAAATATTGAGGAGATATATAATTTTTTTTTGCTAAATCGGTTAATGTAATAGTCTTATTGTAATTACAAGATATATATTTCTTAATATTTGAAAAATCCTTATCGGCTTTTATTATTTCATTAATCTGTCGGTTCTTTATGCCAAAATTTATTAATAAATATTTAATAAAATCAAAAAACTGTGAAAACAACTCGAATTTATAGCCTTTTTTCTTTTCAAGGTTTATATAAAGAATCTTACTAATAGAAGATTTTAAATTCACGTACTTATTTCCACTACTAATTTTCTCATCTTTAGGATTGCATAAAAATGTATAGCTTCTTATTTCAGAATATATCTCAGATAAATAGTCAATATCTATTGTCATCTTTATTACTATATTGGATTCATTACCTACCAAATAATACCTATCTCCATTATTGGTTACAATAATATCATTTTCCTTGAGAATATATTCTTCATTATTGACTCCTATAGTGACAAATCCCTTAATTACTAAGAAGCAATCCATTTTCTCTTGACAGTAATGAATAAAATCCTTATCTGTGTTATTAATATTGACTAGAGAAATATCAATATTATTCATTATTACCCTCCGTAATTTTATAAAAAACTATTTAAAAATTATTACATGTTCCTTCTCATTATATCGATAATAATTTTCATTCTATCTTAATATTAGTATATAGTCTAATAACGCTGCTATTATAACATAAAATAAACCATATTATTCTAATCCTTTTTATATTCCAGCTAATATAATTATTGGTCTAGATTATAGTTGTTCTTACTCTAAAATATGGGTTATTGTCCCCCTTAGTGAATAAAACTTCCTTTCCTTCATTTTAGTTTAATATATAGTCACTGTCTAGTTATAACTAGCATTTTAAACTGAAAACAAAAATCGGAGCAGATTTTCTACTCCGAAGAAGTTTGATTTTAAATCAAGGGCAGTTTATTTTTAAAAACATATTTCTATTGTAAATTCATTGTTTTCATAATTTGCATCTATTTTCCCATTTTGCAAAACCACTAGTTCCTTTACTATATAAAGTCCTAGTCCAAACCTACCGGCTTCCCTAAAGTCACGTCCCATAAAGGTACGGTCAAATATTTTGTCGATAATTTTTTCATTAATATTATTACTATTGTTTTTAGCGATTATTTTTAAGCATTCTTCTTCAACTATTTCTAATTTAAAATAACTTTCAGCATAAGTAAGGGCATTTTGCACTAGATTTATAAAAATTCTACTGCTTGCTCTTTTGTCCAATAAGATTTTAGGAATATTTTCATCTATTTTAATTTCTACATCTATGTTTTTCTTATTAAAATCCTCATAAAAGGGAATAATATTTTCTACTGCAACTTCATATAAGGAAAGCGGCTCTAATTCTATTTTATAATCCTCTGATTCATATTTAGATATTTCATAAAAGGCTTCAACTGTATCTGTTAATATGTTAATCTTATTATTTACTATGTTAATATATTCTTCTTTTTCCTCTTCTGAAATACTACCATCTTGAATTAATTCAACAAAGCCTTTTATTGAAGTAACAGGTGTCCTAAAATCATGGGAGAGATTAGTTACCTCTTCCTTAAATTTAAGGTTTTGTTTTTTTGCCTCTTTTTTACTTTTTGTATTCTCTTCTATTAATTTATTAATTTCTTCTATTAATTCTGTAGTTGAGTCCGATAAGTCTAAAGACGTTAATAATTTATTAGAATCCTCCAATAATCTAATTTCTTTAATTTGCCTTATTAAGTTTTTTATATTTTTCTTATTAATATATAGTTTAAAAATCAAATATGCTATTGTTGCAATTAAAACTATATATATTATTATATGGTAGTTTATTTTTACCACCTCTTAGTAGTTATTTAATTATAATACTTTTTCCATAATAATTTCATAAGGCTCATTTAACAAAGTAAATCCACCAATAGTTGTATAGCCTAGTTTATTATAAAAATGTTGGGAATATTCCCTTGATACAGTAGATGTCATAACTAGTTTATGTCCTAGCTTTTTCATGTTTTCTTCCCAATATAAAACCAATTTTCTTCCATATCCTTTTTTACGATACGCTTCTAAAATATACAACATATTCATAAATGGTATACTGTCCCAAAAAAGATTATATCGTAACCAGCCAATAAGTTCTTTATCTTCTTCTATTATATAGACTCTAGAAAGATTTATTAAGTTTCTTAATTCTTCCTTACTAATAAGTTTATCATTTTCTAATAATATTTTAATATCATCAATAACTGCTTTTCGTATATTCTTAAGATTCCTCTGAAATTTATTTGTCTATAAAATTAAAAATCCTTCTTCTTGAATTTCCTATATCCTATTATTAGCACTGCTATTGTTATTATTATACCTATTATCCAAGCCTCTGACATAAATACAACATTTTTATTTCTTAAATACTCTAAATTATTTAAAAATATTGCATAAGGCAAATATCCAAGAATTTTAGTTAACGGTTCAAAAATACCGGTAAATAAATTTAGTATAGGTTCTAATACTCCATATACAAATAATAAGAATATTATAATAGATGAACTTTTTATTTTAAATATTCCAAAAGTATATGATATTGCAAAGGCCGATATTAAAATTGGTAACATATTCAATAAGGCCATTATATAATTTTTTATTCCTGGGTCTTCTGTTCCTTTTAAAAATACCTGTCCTAAAATAATGGTTATTCCAACTAGAATTATTCCTAATAAAATATAGTATCCTGTTCCTATAAGAAATTTTGACCAAAAGATTTTACTTCTACTTACTCCACCATGTATTGATGCTTTTATAAGATTTAAATCCTTTCCTAAAAGTATGTTGGAAACAATAAAACCAAGCATTATTATTAATGGTCCTTCACCGACTACATTTCTATATAAAAACATAATATTGTTATATTCAAAAGTACTGCTACCCCTACCAGCTATATTTAATACTATTACAAGTGATAATATTAAGATAGATGTAATTGCCAACAATATACTAAAGGTTTTCTTTCTATTAAATCTGTAAATTTCACTTTTCATATAATTAATCATTTTATTTACCTAAAAATCTTTCTTTTTATATTTACTATATCCCAGAAAAAATACAAGAAAAAATATTCCTATTCCTACTATCCAAGCTTTTGGCATAAAAACAATTTCTTCTTTTGCAAAATTCGCCTTTATTGTATCTGATATTCCTTTAGGACTTATACTATAAATTTTTTCTATAATAATATTCAATGAAGATGCAGCACCTAAAATAGCACCTAAAAATTCATATATTCCCAATATAAAGAGCAGGGCAAATCTATTTCCAAATATTCCTAAAACATGGGCTATTGCTAATACAGATATTTTTATTGGAAACATGTTTACTAGGGAGACAAGATATAGTTTAAAATCGTTAATATTGAAATTACCTATAAGCACAACTCCTATTATAGAGCTAACTACTATTATTAATACCTCCAATACTGTAAAGGATATTAACGATATCTTAAATTTGTCCTTAAAAATTCTTTCCCTTGTAATACCTGAATTAATTGAAGCCTTAATTACTCCTATATCCTTGCCAAGTAAAATATCGGCAATAATTACAGCCACTATATACATAATTGTATCCTGTGACATTACTATTCCAAAAAAAGCTATGTTTGTTAATGGTTCTTTTACTGTATACTTTATATTTGAAAATACAATCCCCATTGCTACTAGAACTACCAAGGAAAGAAGAACTATTACTGTATTCCTATAGGTTTTCTTATTATTAAAACGGTATATTTCACTTTTTATATAATTATTCATAACTTTTCCCACCTATTAAATCTAAGAAATACTCTTCTAAATTTTCCCCTTCAATTGTAAAGTTATATATTAAAATTCCATTACTTGCTAATTTAGTATTAATTTCAGGTGATTTTTCTAATAAATTATAAATGATTATTTCTGAATCTGCTAAAACCTTATATTCAATTCCTGTAAATTCACGCTCTAACACTTGAGTGGCTTTAGCTGTATTATCAACTTTAAATTTTATAGCCTTTCGACTTGTAGAATAAAGTTCCTCTTTACTTAAATCCTTAACTATTTTCCCATCTTTTACAAAAACAAATCTACTTCCAATTGCCTCTATTTCTGTAAGAATATGACTTGAAATCATAATTGTAACATTGTTTTCCCTGTTTAATTTAAGTAATAATCTCTTAATATCGTTTCTTCCTTCAGGGTCAAGTCCATTTGTCGGTTCATCTAATATTAAACAATCCGGGTTGTTCATTAAGCTTAAAGCCAGTCCCAGTCTTTGTTTCATTCCCATAGAATATTCTTTGAATTTTTTCTTACTTCTATGTTCTAACTCTACTATATTAAGCATTTTACTAACTATATTTTTTTCCGGAATTCCCTTTTGCCTTCTAAAATACTCTAAATTTTGCTCGGCTGTAAAGTCTCCAAAAAACTCCGGTGCCTCTATCATAAATCCTATTCGTTTTCTTGCCTCTAATATTTCCTTACCTGTCTTATTAAAGATTTCCATTTCTCCGGATGTTGGAAATATTTGTCCTGATAATGATTTGAAAAAAGTGGATTTCCCAGCTCCGTTTTTCCCAATTATGCCACAGATTTCCCCATGTTTTAATTCAAAAGAAAAATCCTTTATGGCATAAAAATCATTGTATTTTTTATTTAGATTTCTGGTTTTTATTATAATATCTTGCATTTTATATCTCCCTTTTTTTATCTTAATTTCATTATAAGGAAATATTTTTTAAAAAGCTTTAAGTAAATCTTAAAGAATTCATAAAGATTAAAATTAATCTAAAATAAATCCTATTCCCCAAACGGTTTTAATATATTCCTCTTTTGTTACTTTTAAAAACTTCTTTCTTATATTGGATACATGTACACTAATTGTATTGTCATCTCCTAAATATAAGCCCTTGCCAATTTTTTCAAAAATATTCCTTTTTGAAAAAACCTTTTTAGGATTTTCCATTAAAAGTTGTAAAATATCAAATTCCGAATTAGTTAAGTCCATAGATTCTTCCTTTAATTTTACAATTCTTTGTTTTTTGTCTAAAATTAAATCCTTCCAAACCAAAATATTTTCTTCCTTATTATTCAAGAATTCTCTTCTTCTAAGCTGTACTTCTACCCTTGCCTTAACTTCTTCCTTTGCAAAAGGCTTAGTAATATAATCATCTGCGCCTAAACGAAGTAGTCCTACCTTGTCATCTAAGGTGGATTTTGCAGAAATAATTATAACCGGAATTAAAGATGTTTCCCTTAGTTCTTTTAAAAACTCTTCACCGTTTATTCCTGGCAACATTAGGTCCAGTAAAATTAAATCAAATTTATTTGTCTTAAATTGTAAAAGCCCTTCCGTTCCCGAATAAGCCGGTACGGAGTTTATATTTGCTTCTTCTAGTATTTTACTTAATAGCTTATTTATTTCTACATCGTCTTCTATAATTAAAACTCTTTTATTGTCCATATTATTCACTCCCTAGCTAATATATAGATATTAGCATAAAAATATTACTAGGTGTATTTAAATATTTAAACGTATATTTGCGTTTCACAATTTAAATTGCTAATATTTTTAAATAAATAATAACAAAGTGATTTAGCTCATTTTAATATATTCTTTATTGGGTTACAATTATAAAAATAATTAAATACCTAGCTAATATTACATAAATACACAATAATACGTGATCATGTTCACTGATATCCATTATTAATTAAGATATAATAAGTATGCAAAGATAAAAATTTTATTTGCAATACCTACTATTTAAATAGGATTTAATTATTTAGAATTTATTACTCATTTATTTATAAATTAAGGAGATTTTATGAGAAAAGAATGGATGGGATTTTCAAATGGTACTTGGCAAAAGAAAGTTGACGTAAGAAATTTTATTCAAGAAAATTATACTGAATATAAGGGAGACGACAGTTTCCTATGCTCTCCTACTGATTCAACAAAAAAACTTTGGGAGACTGTAACAGATTTACGTAAACAGGAAAGAGATGCCGGCGGAGTATTGGATATGGATACAAAAATCATTTCTACTATTACCTCCCATAAAGCCGGTTACCTAAATAAAGATTTAGAAAAAATTGTTGGTTTTCAAACAGATAAACCTTTTAAAAGGTCATTACAGCCTTTTGGTGGTATAAGAATGTCCGTTGCAGCATGTAAGTCCTATGGCTACGATGTTGATGATAATATTATAGATATTTTTACAAAATACAGAAAAACTCATAATAGTGGAGTTTATGATGTTTATACAAGTGAAATGAGAAAGGCAAGAAAATCAGGTATTATAACCGGTCTTCCTGATGCCTATGGTAGAGGAAGGATAATTGGTGACTATAGAAGACTTGCCTTGTACGGTGTAGACTTTTTAATTGAAGATAAAAAAGACCAACTCCTTAGTACTGAAGGAATGACAATGAACGATGAAAATATAAAACTAAGAGAAGAGCTTTCTGAACAAATAAGAGCCTTAAACGAGGTAAAGGAATTAGGTGAAATTTATGGTTTCGATATTTCCAATCCTGCTAAAAATGCTCAAGAGGCTATTCAATGGTTGTATATTGCTTATTTAGCTGCCGTTAAAGAACAAAACGGAGCTGCTATGAGTATTGGAAGAACTTCAACCTTCTTAGATATTTATATTGAAAGGGATTTAAAAAATGGAATTTTAACCGAGAAAGAAGCCCAAGAATTAATCGACCATTTTATAATGAAATTAAGACTTGTAAAGTTTGCAAGAACTCCGGAATATAACGAATTGTTTTCAGGGGATCCTACTTGGGTAACTGAATCAATTGCTGGAATGGGAACAAACGGAAGATCTTTAGTTACTAAAAACTCCTTTAGATATTTACACACCTTAGTGAATTTAGGAACTTCCCCGGAACCAAATTTAACAGTGCTTTGGTCTCCAAAACTTCCGGAAAACTTTAAAAGATATTGTGCAAAAATTTCCATTTTAACTTCATCTATACAATACGAAAACGACGAACTAATGAGGCCAAGTTTAGGTGACGATTACGCAATAGCCTGCTGTGTTTCCTCTATGGCTGTTGGAAAGGAAATGCAATTTTTTGGAGCTAGGGCAAATCTTGCTAAATGTTTACTATATGCAATTAATGGCGGTATTGATGAAAAATCAAAAGTACAAGTTGGACCAAAATATAGACCGGTAAATACGGAATATTTAAATTATGACGATGTAATGGAAAAATATGACAGTATGATGGAATGGTTAGCAGAGCTATATGTTAATACTTTAAACGTTATACATTATATGCATGATAAATACGCCTATGAAAGAGTACAAATGGCCTTTCATGATAGGGATGTAAAAAGATATTTTGCTACAGGTATAGCCGGACTTTCTGTTGTAGCTGATTCATTATCTGCTATTAAATATGCAAAAGTTAAGGCAATTCGTGATGAAGATGGAATTATAACCGACTATGAAATAGAAGGCGATTATCCAAAATACGGAAATAATGACGATAGAGTTGATGAACTTGCTGTTGATTTAGTAGAAAGATTTATGAATAAAATTAGAAAGCACAAAACATACAGAAACTCTATACCTACAATGTCAATATTAACAATTACTTCAAATGTAGTCTATGGTAAAAAAACCGGCTCTACTCCTGATGGAAGAAAGGGCGGAGAACCATTTGCTCCAGGTGCAAATCCAATGCATAGAAGGGATAAAAAAGGTGCTTTAGCTTCTTTATCATCTGTTGCAAAATTACCATTTGGAGATTCACAAGACGGTATATCTAACACTTTTTCAATTGTTCCAGACGCTTTGGGAAAGGAACTAAATATATTACAAGGAGATTTAGAATTTGAGTTTGAAAATAAAATTTGTGAATCCTGCGAAATTCCAAATTTAGACCTAGATTAATTGAAAGGAGATATTAATGAAAGTCAATAATTCACAAATTGATAATTTAGTTGCTATGTTAGACGGCTACTCTGAAAAAGGTGGCCACCATTTAAATGTAAATGTATTTACAAAAGATACTTTAATAGATGCTCAAAAACATCCTGAAAAATATCCTCAATTAACTGTAAGAGTTTCCGGTTATGCTGTAAATTTTATAAATCTAACAAAGGAGCAACAGGACGATATAATCAACAGAACTTTCCATGAGGGAATGTAATATGAAAGGTTACATTCATTCTATCGAAACCTTTGGAACAGTTGATGGACCAGGCATAAGATATGTAATTTTTATGCAGGGATGTCCAATGAGATGTTTGTATTGTCATAATCCCGATAGTTGGAAATTCCATAAGGAAAACGGAAAAACCGTTGACGAAATATTGGAAGATTATAATAGATATAAACCCTTTTTACACAAGGGAGGTATTACTGTATCCGGTGGAGAAGCATTACTACAAATTGATTTTCTTATTGAACTTTTTGAAAAAGCTAAAGAAGAAAATATACACATATGCTTAGATACTAGTGGAGTTCCTTTTAATAGGAGCAAAAAATATTTAAACAAAATAGACCTTTTGCTTAAAAATGTTGATTTAGTTCTTTTAGATATAAAACATATTGATGATGAAGAACATAAGAAATTAACAGGAAGAAGTAATAAAGAGGTACTGGATTTTGCTAATTACTTGTCTAGAAAAAATATTCCTGTATGGATAAGACATGTAATAGTTCCAAATATAACCTATAAAACAGAATATCTTTTAAAACTTGGAGAGTTTTTAGCAAAGTTAAATAATATAAAAGCTATAGATATACTACCCTATCATACAATGGGAGTTTCAAAATACAAGAATTTAGGAATTCCCTATCCCCTAGAGGGAACAGAAGCCTTGACTAAGGAACACGCTAGGAAAGCTTATGATGTAGTAATATACTCTATAAAGAAAAAAAGAGCTGAGTTAAAAAAAATACAAATAGGTGAAAACATAGCATAAAAACATGGTCTAATATACTAGGCCATGTTTTTATGCTATGTTTTAAATTATTTTCAACATTCTATATAAGGAAGTTAAATATTTTCTTAATTATAAATATCAAATCTTTAAAAAAAGTATATGAAATTAATATTTAATAATAAAAGATTAATATCATGTTTGATATACATACCTATTATCGGGTATAATATAAAAGCAATTTTAATTTTTGTTGATTTTAATTGCTACAATTATTGTAGGATTTCATTCCTGCTAATTACAAAATGAAAGGAGTTGTTTTTATGATTAATGAACCATTTTTTACCCAATTTTTAAAGCTAAGTAATTTTTATACTATTTCAGCTATTATTGTTTTAGTAATTTCTTTATTGTTTTTAAAATATTTGAAAAGTAAAAAATTAAACTTTTCCAAACGTATGATTATTGCGTTAATTTTAGGTTTAGTAATTGGGGTTGCCATCGATTTCATTGGTGGAGAAAATAATATTTATTTAGAATATGGTCGAGTTGAAATTTCATCTTGGTATGGACTTATTGGTACAGGTTTCCTTAAATTAGTTCAACTTTTAGCTATTCCAGTAGTTTTTTTATCTATAATTAAAGTTGTAATTGACGTTCAAGGAAACAGACTTAGAACATTAACTGGAAAAACATTTTTTGCTTTATTGGGAACTACTGCTATATCTGCTATTGTAGGTATCTTAGTTGTTAAGTTATTTAACCTAAATGGAGCAACTTTTGCAGGAGAATTAACGGAACAAAAGATGGAAACAATGACTAATGTTGCTACCCAATCCTTCCCTGAATTTTTCTTAAATCTTGTTCCAAACAATATTTTTTCAGTTATGGGAGACAACGGAAGTATAGTTTCTGTTGTAATTATTGCAGCATTATTTGCAGGGGCAATAAGATTTTTAAAGGTGAAAAAGCCAAAGGAAGTGGAACCTTTTGTTACTTTATTAGAATCATTAAAAGTTACTGTAAACTCTGTATTGACCAATATTATAAAACTTATGCCATATGGAGTTGTTGCTTTAGTATCTAATACTATAATTTCCAACGGATTAAAATCTATTTATGGAATGTTAAGCTTTATAGGTGCACTTTATGTTGGTGTAATTATAATGTTGTTAGTTTATGTAGTAATTTTAATAGCTGTAGGTGCAAATCCTATAACATTCTACAAAAAAGCCTTTACAACATTATTATTTGCATTTTCTTCTCGTTCAAGTGTAGGTACCTTACCTTATACTTTAAAAACTTTAGAAAATGATTTAGGAGTTTCTAACCAAACTTCAAACTTTGTGGCAACCTTAGGAACTTCCATAGGAATGAATGGCTGTGCCGGAGTCTTCCCTGCAATGTTAGGTGTTTTAATAGCATCTGCTGTTGGTACAGAAATGACTTTCTCCTTCTATATGTTAGTAGTAGTCGTAGTAACAGTAGGCTCTATTGGTATAGCCGGTGTTCCTGGAACTGCCACAGTTGCAGCTACAGTTACCTTAAATGGATTAGGATTTGGTCATACTATTTCAAGTATTGGTGCTGTTTTTGGAATAGATCCAATTATAGACATGGGACGTACCTTGTTAAATGTAGCAGGTGCCATGGTTTCAGCAATACTTGTTGATAAATGGGAAGGTACTTTTAATAAAGAGAAATACAATAGCCCAATGGAAAAATCTTCTGAAGAAGAATAAATAAAAGCTTATATCCTATTTAAAGGGTATAAGCTTTTTCATTTAAAAATAAAATAATTCCTCAAATTTTTTATCCAAGGCTATACATAAAATAAGGGCCAATTTAGCCGTTGGATTAAATTGTCCTGTTTCTATTGAGCTAATGGTATTTCTTGAAACTCCTACTAGGTCTGCAAGTTTTTGCTGGGATAGTCCTTTTTCTGTACGTACTTCTTTTAAATTATTATGTAGTATTAATTCTTCTTTTTTCATAAGATTTTCCTTAAATTGAAATAACAAATTTATATGTGTATATAAAATACATAATTACATTAGCTAAAAAAGCTATGCCATACAAAACTGATGATATAATATATTTCTTATTTTTTATTTTCTTATATATAAACAATTGATTTGCAGAAAGACATCCTAGAAGTACTGCTATGAATTCAAAAAACGGAATTCCTTGTTCAAATTTACCAATAGCTGAAAATATTAATTTTGAAATCGCAAAAAACAAACATAATATAGCAACAACTACCATTGATTTATTCATAGCTTTTAGAAAAACCCTATCTTCATATTCTTTATTACTTTCTTTTCTTGCTCTTTTTAAAATTTCATCCTTATCTATTTTTTTCATAATATTCTCCTAACTATTACTTATGTTTATTAATTTATAATAATATTTACAAGTGTTAGAATTACTGCTAATAATACCAATCCTAATCTTAATAAACTACTTTTTTCTTTGGTGTAGAAATAATTCCCTATACTCTCTCCCAATATTCCAACCCAAATTGCAAAGAAAAGAACTTCTATATCTGCAAATGGCTTTCCAGTAAATAATTTTTGAAAAAAGGCTACAATAGTAAGTAGAATAAAAAATCTAATTATAAATCTATAGCCAAATGAATAGGATTTATAAAATATCTCTCTATCTCTTTCATCTCCTAATTTGTTTTCATTTCTTGCTTTTTTAAGTATTTCATCCTTATTTAAATTTTTCATCTTAACCTCCTTGCCAAGTTTACTTGGTAAATATATTATAATATCGCCAAGTTTTCTTGTCAATAGTAAATAAAAAAACCATATGCTCTTTTGCATATGGTTTAAATTCTACTACCAAATAAAGGGGATTATTCTGTACTTGACTTCTTTTGTGTATTCATAATATCCTTCTAATTCTTTTTTTAGCATATTGTCTTCAAGTATGGTTCTAATTATTGTAATTACACCTATTACTATTGCTGTTATAATTACATTTTTAGTGGTAAATATTAAAGAAATTGCTAGACACCATACAAGTATTGCAGCATAGGTTGGATGTCTAATTATTTTATAGGGACCAACCTTTATTACCTTCTGATTTCTGTCCCTTTGTATTCTGGAAGTAGACTCCAAGTAGGTGTTGAAAATTAAGGCCCATAAGGTTAAAAATGATGATAAAAACTGCAATATTATACCTAGCATAAATAAAACCCCTATGGTTTTACTATTAATGCTTTCAACTCCTGCTATAAAATAAATTAAATAAAACATTAAGAACCACAATAGAGATGCTAAAATTTTATCCCACAAAGGTGCATTGCTTTTAATCTTATTTCTATAACCTAAGGTTTCTGCATTTATTTTATATATTATAAAAGAGGACACTATTGCCATTGCAAAATAAATAAAGAAGTATATTATTCCTCTTTCATCTATTTTAAAATGAGAACCAAGTAGAAATAAAAGTAATCCTAAAATACATTGTAGTATTATTTTTATTGTATAAATTCTCGCTTCTTTCTGCATTACAACTCCTTGGCATATTTTCTAATTTCAAAAATATTTCTAATTTTATTTTTACAATTTAGATTTATTCCAAAAAATTTTACCCCTATATTTTCCGCTAATTCTAAATCACATTTAGAATCTCCTATAAATATGGATTTATTCATGTCTATATTAGGGTATTTCTCAAGGGCTTGTTCTATCATTCCTTTTTTTGGTTTTATACAGTTGCAATTTTCCCTTCTTGCATGAGGACAATAAAATATATCGTCTATATCTATTCCCTTGTCCTTTAATATTTCTATTAATTTGGAATTAAAGTCATTGTATTGTTTTGTTGTTATATAGTTTTCTCCAATTATATACTGATTTGTTATAATAATAAATTTAAATCCCTTGTCTTGTAAATATTTAAGTCCTTCTATTGAGCCAGGTAAAATTTCAGGTTCAACTATTGTTGTCCATTGCTTATCCTCATAGTCCTTATTAATTGTTCCATCCCTATCTAAAAATGCTATTTTCATTTGTTTAACCTGGCTACAAAAACATACCTATGTTCTGTTCCTTCTATAAATCCATTTTTTTCAATTTCCTTGTCTATTGCAATAAGTTCGTCCATAGTTTTATCTACAGAAAAATTAGGAAACTCCCATTCTATTATTTTAGCAAAATACACCAGGGCCCCTGTATCAAAAAATCTTATTGGCGTAAAGGACTCATTGCTGTAAATAATTTCAAAATCATTTTTTTCTAGGTTAGGTAGAACCTTACTTAAAATATTGTCCGAATATTTAGGTTTAAAATTCTTAATAAGTCTTTTAGAAAGGTCTCTATCATTTTTTCCACCAATTTGTTGACTTATAAAATATCCTCCCGGCTTTAATACTCTTGCCACTTCTTCTATATTAAAAGATTCGTGTCTGTTTAATACTAGGTCGAAGGAATTATTTGGAAAGTTTAATTTATTATCGTCTTCTACAAATTCAACTTCTATTCCCATTGGGGATAATTTTTCTTTACAAAGTTTAAAATTAGGCAAATATCCTTCTGTTACAGATATTAACTTAGGATTATGATTTAAGGATAATACAAACTCTCCTCCACCTGTTCCCATATCCAGTAATCTA
This sequence comes from Miniphocaeibacter halophilus, assembly GCF_016458825.1. Taxonomy (NCBI): domain Bacteria; kingdom Bacillati; phylum Bacillota; class Tissierellia; order Tissierellales; family Peptoniphilaceae; genus Miniphocaeibacter; species Miniphocaeibacter halophilus. Next base: position 1,225,279 of record NZ_CP066744.1, on the reverse strand, counting down.
TAATCTTCCCTTAAATATTTTTCTATTATTTGTCTATAATCCCAAGGAATTTTTTCATCTTCCCATCTACCTTTTAAGTGGGAAAAGTCCCAACCTTGAAAGGAAAATTTTTCTTCAGCCTTCCATTTTTTTATTTTATTTTCTAAATCCATGTCACCACCGTCCTTTAAACAATAAAAAATCCTTAGTCTAAGTATATCTTAAACTAAGGATTTTTTTAAATTACATTTCTTTTAATATTTCTGACAATGCCGGTTGTCCAAATACATTATATGTTTTCTTAAATTCTTCTATTTCTTCTTTAGAATATATTTCCGGATCTAATTTTATATTACTTGTATCTAATGGATCTGAATATAAGAGTTTTGCATCTAATAATATAGGCTTTTTGTTTCCAGATTTTTGAATTTCTATTATTTCATCCATTGCCTTATTTAATTCTTCAATATTTTTAACTGTATAGGATATTGCTCCCATTCCCTCTGCAGTTTTTGCCCAATCTACATCGGTAATATCCACTCCATACATAAAGTCCTTTTGAATTTGTGCATGTTGAATAAAACCATAAGAACCGTTACTTAAAACTATATTAATAATTGGTAGCTCATACCTTACTTGAGTAATAATCTCTTGCATGTTCATGGCAAATCCACCATCACCTGATATACTCCAAACCTGTCTTTCAGGAGTAGTCAGCTTTGCTGCAATACTATAAGGAAGTCCCACTCCTAAGGTAGCAAACCAACCACTTATTACATGTCTTCTCTTTTTGTTTAAAGGTAACATTCTTACAGAATACATTGTATTATTTCCAACATCTAATCCATAAAAAGCATCTTCTGTAGAACGATCTCTTATTGCTTTTATTACAGCCTCAGCATTAAGTCCCTTGCTGTCATCATCGGCTATATTTTCCAACCAAGTATCCCAGTTTTTCTTGTTTATTCTACAAGCTTTAAGAAAATCCGTTTCTTCCCTCTTGTAGTCAGCTTTCAATAGTTCCTCTAAAAATTCTTTACCATCAGCAACTATTCCCATTTCTACCGGAATTTGTTTACCAATATCCTCTATATTATTATTGATTTGAACAATTTTTAAATCTTTCGTCCAAAATCTTGCAAATGGAAAATTAGTTCCAACAAAAAGCATTAAGTCAGCCTTATTAATTGCTTCAAAAGCAGGTTTTGTTCCTAAACGTCCAAAGCTACCCATATAATTTTCATGGTCATTTGGTGCTGCAATTCCTATTGACAATGCAGTTGTTATTATTGGCATGGAAAATTTTTCAGATATTTTTACAACTGTATCCCTTCCACCAGCTAGTCCTAAACCTCCATATATTACAGGTCTTTTAGCCTTTTTAATCATCTCTAAAACCTTATTTACATCATCTTCAACAATAGGTTGTTTTTCAACTATTGGAGGTGTTTTTTCCTCTTTTCTAGGACTATAATCTATTTCCTTTTCAACTAAATCATTTGGCAATATTACAACAGCTACTCCTTTTTTTGAATAAGCTGTTCTAATAGCTTCTTCAATTAAATGTGGAATTTGTTCTGCAGTTGTAGCCATTTTATTATATACTGCAACATCAGAATAAGTAGGAACTTCATCCATTTCTTGGAAGAAATTAGTATTAACATTTGCTGCTGCTGTTTGACCTACTATTGCTAGTAAAGGAACCCTATCCATTTTTGCATCGTATAAACCGTTGAAAAGATTCGTTCCTCCCGGTGCTGCTGAGCCATAACAAACACCAATTTTTCCTGAAAATTTAGAATATGACGTTGCAGCCATTGCACCTGCTGATTCGTGACGTACTTGTATATACTTTATTTTATCCCTTTCCGTATAAAGAGCATCCATTAGCCCATTTACTGAACTACCAGGTATGCCATAAATATGTTTTACATCCCATGAATTTAAAACATCTACTAAAGCTTGCCCTGCCGTTATTTTCATATAATCACTCCTTGGTTTGATTAATTTATCCCTTATATTTTTTACCCAATTTGTTATTTTTTAGTCATAAATAATATTCCCGAACAGTAGGAGTATTTTTCAAAACTTATTTTTTTATTAATAAACCAACTCTTTATATTGTCATATATTAAATAATATTCATCATCATCCCAAATGTTTATGTCCTTAGTTCTTGCAACTTCCATTTCCTTCTTTGTTTCTGTAATTATATCTGCAATAATTATAGTTCCCTCTTCTTTTAAAATATTAAAAGCTTCCTCTAATAGTAGTTTCTGCAAGTTATCCTTTAAATGATGTATTGCATAATTACAAATTATTATGTCAAATTTATTATTTTTAATTCCCTCTGGCAATCCATAAGTAAAATCCCAATTTATTAAATTCGCAGTTGGAATCAGAGTTTTTGTTTTTTCAAGCATCTCTTTAGAAAAATCTATTCCTGTAATATTACATCCCTTATCGTATAGTAATTTTGCTAAAGTTCCTGTTCCTATTCCAATATCGAGTATATTTTTTCCCCTTCTACTTAAAACATATTCTTTAATTCTATTTTGTATATTTTCGTAAGCTGCAAAGGGATATTTATTTTCTTCATCACTTTCCCTTACCTGTCTATTATAATTTTTAGCCCAGCTATTAAATTTTTCAATTTCAAAACTATTTTCCTTCAAAACCTCTCCTTTATTAGTCCATCTTATATTTTTGTCATTCTTCCTATCTTTTTACCCTTTATATACTTAAATGATTTTTTTATACTTTTCATAACTTTACCTCCTACAAATAAAAGTTCTTCTATTAATTAGACAAATTAAGTATATATATAACCTCTTAATAACACAAGGAAGTTTGTTAAAAAATAAACCTAATAAAATATATGGTAAAATACAATATACTTAAGAAGGTGAATTAAAATGAAAAAATCCATTAATAGTAAAACAAGTAAGAATATAAAATCAGTTTATAAAAAATTAAGCTCAAAAATGCAAATAAAATATTTATTAATTCCTGTTTCATTAATTTTTATACTATCTTCATGTTTAAATAAAAACACCAATAAAACCAGTTCTAAAAACTATAAACAAAAGAAAAGTTCTATTCCTACCTTGTATATACACGGTTATAAGGGTACGGAAAATTCATTTGGTAAAATGATTAATCGTTTTGAAGAAGGAAATATTTCTAAAAAAGAATTAGTATTAAAAATAAATAAAGATGGTGAAATTATAGCAAGGGGAAAACTTACAAACAAAAACACTAACCCAGCTATACAAATACTATTTGAAGACAATAAAAACAACGAATATAAGCAAGCAACTTGGATAAAAAACATCCTAGCCTACTTAAAGGACAAGTACAATATAGAAAAAGTCAATTTGGTGGGACATTCAATGGGAGGAGTAAGTATTTTACAGTATTTAATAACCTATGAGAAAGATGAAAATTTACCAAAAGTTGAAAAATTTGTTGCCATTGGCTCCCCATTTAATAACCTAATCGAATTATCTGAGGAAGAAACTTTAGATTCCCTTATTAACAACGGCCCCCTAGTTAAAAGTAAAGGCTATATTGATTTTGAAAATAACATTTCAAATATTAATCCAAATATAAATATTCTAATTATAGCAGGAGATGTTGAAGACGGTTCTTTAGGTGATGAAGCAGTACCAATGGCAGATGCCTTAAGTATTATTTCTCTTCTAAAAAACAACAATATTTCTGTAGATTATAAAAAATATTATGGTAAAAATGCCCAACATAGTAAATTACACGAAAATAAAGACGTAGACAAAAAAATAATAGAATTTCTTTATTAATATCAAAAAAAGTCCGCTTAATAGTGGACTTTTAAAATTTTTATTTTAAGTAATATCTATAGTAAAATCTCCCTTAATCTTTTTACTATGTTTTTAAATTTTTCCTCCTTTTCAAGTCTTGAAAAACCAGGATTATTTAATATCGGTTCTGCTAAGGCCCTTTTTACATCTTCTTCCTTCATAGTATTAGTTGACTGAAATATAACATTATTATCAAGCCATTCTTCTAATTTATCGAAAAGTTCTATTCCTTTTAATTGTATTGGAAAGTCTAAATTTTCAATTATTCCTGTATATTCTTCTAAGTAAAATAAAGCTAATTCTACTTTCCCTAATTGACAATAGCCTAAGGCTGCAAAAATATAATAGCCTAGGGTAGAATTAGTTGGCATCTCTTTTAAATCCAATAGGTCAATAATATTTTCACCTAATTTTATAAGTTTTGCAAACCATACTTCATTTACCGGTAATGTAGTTAGTTTTGCAACAATAATTCCTAAAGTATTAACAGCATTTTGGTAAAGTAATATTTGAAAGCCGTATTCAAATTCATCTAAATTACCATTAGCTAATAATGCAGATATATATACTTCATCAAGTCCGTTATGAACAGGAGAGAGTAATTTTTCTCCAATACCTATAATTTTACTGTATTCTTTTTTTAACATATAGGTTACAGACTCTATTAATTCTGCTTCCTCTAAATAAATAGTATTACTTGAAATATTTTTCACCTGGCCTGTAAGTTCAAATACCTTCTTATAATATTTTTCTAAGTTTTTCTCCTCTTTAACTGCATAGGTTGAATTTAATAACCATTGCGCCATAGATATTAAAAATTTAGCTTGATTTTTATATCTTCTTAGGTAAAAGTTTAATTGCTTATAAGCCTCTTCTATTCCCTTTTCATTTAGTAAGCTACTTAAATTTTCCGTTAAAATTACTATTTGATTGTTTGTTAAATTTGATTCATAGCAGAGTAACTCATCTATTGTAATATTAAACAAGGTTGCTATTTCGGGTAGTAATAAAATATCGGGATGACTTCTTCCCCTTTCCCATTTTGATACAGAAGCTTTTGTTACTCCTAAATAACCCGCTAGCTCTTCCTGAGTCCAATTTATTTCTTTTCTTTTTTCAGATATGATATCACCAAGTTTTAAGACCTTATTACTAAATATATTCTCCATTTTCTTCCTTTTCTACTATTAATTCCATTGTTTTTGGTAAATTAAAAATTCTCTCTTTTATAAATTCAGGATACAAATACTCGTTTTTTAGGCTTTCAAAGGAAAGCCAAGTATATTCTAATTTCTTATTATTATTTTCATAAACTATAAATTTATTTTTCTTTGTTATACCATTATCCTTAATATTAATTAAAAAATAAATTCCAAGTTCGTGGTGTTTTTCCTTCTTAACATCTTCAACAAAAAAATTTTCAACTAACCACAAGGGTCTTTCTATTTCAACATCTATTTTTAATTCTTCTTTTATTTCTCTTTTTATTGCTTCCTCAGAAGTTTCATGTAATTTAACTCTGCCACCTGGTAAATAGTAATAGTCACCTTTTCCATCTTTCATAAAAAGTATTTTATTATTATTTAAAATAATTGCACCTACCCTATAATTAAACCTACTTTCTTTCACTTTTATTTCTATATCCATATTTCCTTCCTTTACAATTGCTTACTTATAATCTATATCATATAATAAATCTAACTATTAAGGATAATTTAATAGTTAAAGATATTATAAATAATAACTGCCATTAATATTTATTATACTGGAGAAAATGAAATTTCTAAAAATTTATGAATAATTTTATATCCAATAGTATTGTTTATAATATAAATATTTCTTTTCCTGTAGTTAATAAAAATACTGTACTTTTATTTAATAGTTGGAAAATTTAAGATTTCTTAGTAAATGACTTTACCAATACCAAAAAGATAAATAAATATAAAGATATATAAGAAAATAAATACATTTAATAGGAGTGAGATTATGGTAAATATTGACTATGTAAATAAAAAAATGGCTGAAGGACTTAACTGAGGTCAGGTAGTTGTAGATTATTTTACGAAAGATATAGGTATATCTAAAGAATTTGCACATAAAATGGCTGCTCTTTTAGGTTCCGGTCTTAATCTAGCATCTACTTGTGGTGCTGTTACGGGAGCATACTTAGTACTAGGTCTTAAATTTGGAGAAAACACCGGTTTTACAAAAGAAAAAATGAGAGAATTTAACGAAGAATTTATTAAAGAAAATAAATATTTTAACTGTCTGGATTTACTTGGCCATAATATGACAATTCCTAAAGAAAGACAAATGGCTGTGGATTCCGGAATTAAAGGACATGTTTGTCCTAAAGCCGTTGCAAGTTCAATTAATATTTTAGAAAAAATTATATAAAGCCTAATTACTAGGCTTTATATTTTTCTTTCCAATATTTTATAGGAAACAAAATAGGATATTACAAGAATAAGACATAAGGAACTCATCATATCCCTAGTTTCAGGATCTTTTATTCCCTTAAAAGTATATATTAAGAAGATACATATAATAAGTATTCTTAAAGAAATTCTAGAAGCTCTAATGGATATTTTTTTATTTCTTTCATCAGTATGCTCTATTCTTTCCTTTTTCAATCTTTCTTCATTTTTAACAACCCTTCTATTATTGACAATACTCCATAATCCGGCAACTGCTAAAAATATTCCAAAAGCAGAATAGATAAAAACATTATCTTTACTTATTCCATCATATAACTCTCTTGCAAATACACTATGAACTAGACAAATCACACCAAAAATAATTAATAATAAGTATTCTTTGTTTTCCCTCTTTTTTTCCAATATATATTCTTTATCGGTTTTGGCATCTAAACCAGAAAAAATTCCTAACATATTAAAATCCTATTCCTTGCTATTCAATATCCTATAGGAAATGGTGTAGGATAAAAGTAATAATAAAAGCAGCTTTCCCATTATCATTCGAATTTCAGGATTTGTAATTCCACTTGTTATAATGATTAAAGTCATAGCTAGTGCCAATATTCCCAAGGCTATTCTCGCCGATTTGAGTGATATATTTTTATTTCTTTCATCACCATTTTTAATTCTTTCACTTTTTAACTTTGAAGGGTTCTTTAATATATTTATAGTTTTTAAAATTAGAACAAGACTTGCAAAAATAAGCCCGCTACCAAATCCATAATAGTAATACTCCCCTTCCACATTGTAAATCCCTAATATGTTTTTCGCTATTGTCGGAATTAATAACGAAATAATTCCAATTAAAAATATAATTCCCAAAAGCATAATCCTCTTCCTTAAGATAGCCCTATACTCCTCATCACTTTTTACCTTAACTCCACAAAATAATCCTATCATTTTATTTTCCCTTCCTTACATTTTCTTTTCAATTTTTTCCCTATAATATATACTATAAATATTTATGAATACATAGGATATTGCAAGTATTAGTATCGCTCTTTCTTCAACCTTTAAGAATACAAGCAACAATATAACAGCTCCAAATAAATATACTGTCATATCGAAAGCCTTTGCTTTTGCTAAGTTAGATATTTTTACATTTCTTTCATCTTCTAAAGCTACAAGACTTTCTTTTTCTATTTTTGGATTATCTTTTATAGCATATTTTATTAAAATACTTCCCATTCCATGACCAAAAATACCAATTCCAAAAATTAATAGAATATATGTTAACATTTCCAATATCCCTTTTAAATTACTAATGCTCTTATATAAGAATATCCCAAATACTATTAGTACAATACCAGTAAGTGATAAAATTAAATTCTTTTTCATTACTCTTCCCCCTCATATATAAAAATATCTTCAATTTGCATATTAAAATATTTGGCTATTTTAAACGCTAAATTAATTGAAGGGTCATATCTACCATTTTCCAAAGAGCCTATGGTCTGCCTTGTAACTTCTAAGGCTTCTGCTAACTCCTCTTGGTTTATTCCCCTTTCCTTTCTCAATTCTCTTAATCTATTTTTCACATCTAGTCTACCTCCAAATGTTAAGTATACTTTCCATTAATTATATTATATCAGCTTTGAAATAAATGTAAAGTATGCTTTCCATAAATATATTTTTCTTAATATTGAACGGCTTTAGTAAATATGATATTCTAGTTACCATCATCTTATTAACTTATTTAGGAGAATTTTATGGAACTGGAAAAACTATTGGACTGTTCTACTAATATTGGCTATTTGTTACTGTCTAACGGTGCTGAAGTATATAGGGTAGAACAAAGTATTGAATATATTTGTAAAGCATATAAGGTTGAAGAAGTTAATGCTTTTGCCTTGTTAGGAAATTTAATAGTTACAATTGAAAAAGATGGCAAATCTGTAACAAAAAGCAAAAGAATTAATAATATTTCTACAGACTTGGACAATGTAGAACAACTTATTGACCTGTCACGATATATTTCTAAAAACTCTCCTGATTATGAAGAAATAAATAAAAGAATTTTAAAAATTACCAACTCACCTAAATATAGTACAGCAATATATTATATTGGTTCAGCTGTAATTGCGGCCCCATCCTTTGTAATTTTCTTTGGCGGTACTTTTAAGGAAGCATTTTTAACAATTCCCATTGCAATTATTATTACTTTTTTAAAGAAATTTCTTAATAAGGCAGAAATTAGTGGTTTGTTTGTTAATATTGTTTCGGGCTTGTTTTTAATACTAGGTACCAATCTAATAGAATATTTTTTCACCGGTATTAATACCAGTAATATTATACTCGGCGCCTTAATGCTACTAGTTCCCGGTCTTGCCCTGGCAAATGCTATGCGTGATATGATTATGAGCGATACTATTTCAGGTTTGTCAAGACTTATTGACGCACTTTTAACTGCTGTCGGAATTGCTATTGGCCTAGGTATAGGTATGTATTTCATATAAGATAGGGAGAAATTATTTTGATTTATAGTAGTCTTTGGGCCTTTTTTTGTGCCTTTGGTTTTGGAATAATATTTAATATAAAGGGAAAAAACTTATTCTTCGCTTCAATAGGAGCTTTTGTAGGAAATATAGTATTCGTATTAACAAAAAATATAACTGATTCCGATATTATTTCCTATTATTTTTGCGCCATATCCTTTTCCTTATTGGCAGAAATTTTTGCAATTTATAGAAAAATACCTGTTTCAATTTTTTTAAGTCCCTCAATGATACCATTTGTACCAGGAGCAGCAATACTTTCTACTATGGAAAACCTAGTTGAAGGAAATGCAAGTCAAACTTGGCAGTATGGAGTTTATGCCCTACAAGTTTCCGGTGCTATTGCTATGGGAGTTATAACAGTTTCCTTTGTTGTTAAAATTTGGAGAAACAGCATAAAAAAATACTTTTTTAAAATTAACGGCTCTTAAATAAAAAAACAGTAGGATAAATTTACCCTACTGTTTTTTATTAAACTAAATATAGTGTGGAGTCTTTGGCGTTAAAACCTCTGCCCCTGTTTCTGTTATAAGTACCATATCCTCTATATTAAAACCGTTAAAATTGTCTATATAACAAGGAACTTCCATAGCTAAAATCATTCCCGGTTCTAACAATCTATTTTCTGTACTATTTATATATGGCTCTTCAGCTGTTTGAGGCCCCATACTAATACTATGACCTAAATGCCCTCTTTTATATGCTGGATATTTTTCCTTTACATAATTAAATCCCGTATTAAATAGTTCCTTAATTGGAATTCCCGGTTTTGCTAATTCTATCATTTTTCTTTGAGCTTCATACAGTCTATCTTTTAATTTATATAGTTCTTTTTCTGCTCCCTCCATAACCCAAGCTCTGGAAGTATCTGTAGTATAAAAATCAAAAGCTGCATTTACTCCTGCATCATATTTTACAACATGACCTTTTTCTATTACACCGTCCTCTGGAATAGTAAGTCTTGCACCGTTGGGACCTGTAGAAAACATGGACCAACTACTAGGCACACAAACTCCTGATTTTATTACATATTCCTTAAAACATTGGGACATTTCCTTTTCAGTAGTTCCGATACCAACTATTTTACTTACTTCATAAAATCCATTATCTGCTACTTTGCAAATAGTTCTAAATATTTCTATTTCCTCTTCAGTCTTAACTGATCTTGAAAAAATAAATAAATCCGATATGTTTTTAAATTCTGCAAGGGGCAGTTTTTCCTTTAATTGATTGTAGTAATTAATTGGTAAATAATCCAATTCTAAACCTATAACTTTATTTTCTAAATCCATTTCTTTTATTGACTCTAACATCACTTCAAAGGAATTTACAAATTTAGGCTCTTCCGGAACTGTGCCCTTAAGCAAATCTGACCATTGTCTTACCCCAACCCAAGTTGTGTATTGTTTTATAATATGGGTGTTATCTTCATTCTTTTTTACAAATGTAGGATATTCAAAATCCATAGTTATTCCATGGGTCTTTATTTTTTCATCAGATGACATTACTGCTAGAGTAAAACCAGCTTGGCGTGAAACCGTATGTTGATGTCCTCCAAAACCAAGTATATAATGAACGTTTTCCGGTGATGATACTATAGCTCCATCTATACCTTTTTCTCTTAATAATTTTTTAAACTTATTTTGTTTAGACTTCATTTTTAACCTCTTTTTAAAACCTTTACTTAATAAAAAATAGATGCTCCTGGTCCAATTGGTAATCCCAGTAGATACCAAATTATAAACATAATTATCCAACTTACTAAAAATCCTAATGAATAAGGTAACATTGTTGAAACTACCGAACCAATTCCTGCTTTTTTATCATATTTTTGGAAAAATGCCACTGTTAAAACAAAAAACGGCATTAATGGTGCAATTATATTTGTGCTGGAGTCTCCTATTCTATAAGCTAACTGGGTCATTTCAGGAGAAATTCCTAACTGCATAAACATTGGAACAAAAATCGGTGCCATCATTGCCCATTTAGCTGAATCAACTGCAATAAATATATTTATAAATGCAGTTAATATGATAAATGCAATTAATAACGGAAGCCCAATAAACCCAATATTTTGTAATAAATTTGCTCCTTTAACAGATAGTACTATTCCCATATTGGAGTATTCAAAAGCTCCATTAAACTGTGCTGCAAAGAAGATTAATACAATAAAACTGGCTAATCCTGAAATGGCCTTTTCCATTAATTTTATAATATCTTTTTCGCTTTTTAATGTTTTTGCTCCGTAACCATATGCAATACCCGGTATTAAGAATAAAAGCATCATTATAATAATAATACTATTCATAAATGGAGATTTTAATATCCCACCAGTTTCTGGATCACGAAGTAATCCATTTGTTGGTATTACTAAAACCGCTACTATAATTAAATAAATTAAGGTAGCAATACCAGCAAATTTAATTCCTCTTTTTTCATCAGCTGTAACAGAGTCAGCTTCTTCTTTTACGTCTGGTTTATATGCCGGAAGTCTTGGTTCTATTATTTTATCTGTAATAAAAGTTCCCACTATTACTAATAAAAAGGTTGACGCAAACATAAAATACCAGTTTGCTACTGGCTGAACTACATAATTAGGGTCTAATGTTTGTGCTGCAGCTGTAGCCATACCTGCAAACATCGGGTCATTACTACCAATTAAAAGGTTGGCACTCCATCCACCGGAAACTCCGGCAAAAGCAGCTGCCAAACCGGCAATTGGATGTCTACCAAACGCCATAAATAAAATGGCTCCCAAAGGTACTAATACAACATAACCTGTTGAACTAGCTATATTTGACATTATTCCTAGAAAAATGACTACAGAAGTAATCAATGCCTTTGGAGTATTTAAAGCCACTCTTCGCATTAATGCAGAAATTAATCCTGAACCATCTGCAACACCAACCCCTAGCATTATAGTAAGTACAGTTCCCAATGCAAAGAAACCGGTAAAATTGCCTATGGCACTTGTTAAAATATGTACTAAGCCATCTCTACTTAAAAGATTTTTTACTAAAACTGTTGTTTCTTCAAGTTTACCATCAACAATAGCATCATAGGTAACTTTAGTACCTAGCTTGTTAAAAACAAATGATAGAATTATTACTATTAAAAATAGTATAAAAAATAAAGTAGCAGGACTTGGCAATGCATTTCCAACTCTTTCAACTCCATCAAGCATTCTTGACGATAATTTCCCTTCTTTTTTCTTGCCCATATTACCCTCCTTTTCTTATAAAAACGTTTTTCTATACTAGACAATATATTAGTTATATTATCCTTTAAACGATAATATAACTAATTAACTGTTAAGTCAATTAACTATATAGTATATAGTATATATTTAAAATAGACTTTAATATTTATAATTATTTTAAACTAAATATTTTTCCAATAAAAACCTTTTTTCTTCCTTATCTACCTTTAGTGCATTTTCTATATAACCATCTAAGGAGCCATATATCTCATTAGCCTTATTAATAGAGGAGATTAAATATTCCTCTTTTACATTTAATGCTATGTCCATGGCTCTCAATTCATTTTCTTTAAAACCTAATTCTTTCATTTTAGATATTATTCTATTATTTTCTTTTTCCCTCATTTTATTAGTTAAAAGATAGTCGTATAATATGTTTTCTTTAGATACTCCTAATATATTTAAAATAATAGCTGCAGCAAAGCCAGTTCTGTCCTTACCGGCAAAACAATGAAAAACTAAGGAACCATTATTTTGATTTAATAATAGATCAATAAATTGCCTATAACCTGTAATTGCCCCTGAATCAACAATAAAATCTTCATAGGTTCTATTCATTAAATTGTTAATAACTTCCGGACTAGGCTCTTCTTTAAAATTTTTCAAAGATGTAGCCCCATTAGAGTTGTTTTTTAAAATATCTATGTGAAAATAATCCACTCCATCGATTTTTGTATCCGGTGCTTGTTCTTTTTCCTCTTCACTTCTAAAGTCTACTATGGTTCTAAGGTCATAATTGTTGAGTAATATATTTTTATCCCTTTCAGTAATATTGGTAATTTCTCCGGAACGAAGTAAGGTCATTTTCTTAACAGTCTTTCCTTCCATTCCTTCATAGCCACCTATATCCCTTAAATTTACAGGCCTTTCTACTAATGTCATAATAATCACCTTCTTATATATTTTAAAATAATATCTTAATATTATCATTTATTATTATATTAAACCATATTACTTAAAAAAGCTGAAATAATTATATAATTACTTCAGCTTTCTACCTATCTATCCTTATTTTTTCTTTTTTTAAAATAAACTATTCCTATACCTGTTACAGCGACTACTGTCACTGCTCCTAATAAAAATATTTTTCTTAAACTTATATAGCCTCCACCTGTTCCTTCTACAGCTTCTAGTTCCATAAATGTTGGACCTTTTAAAAGTCCTATATGATTTTGTTTATCCTTTGCATAAGCAGAATAGTAAAGATAGATTTCCTTGTCCTTTATTGCCAGTGATGATTTGTATATATTATTATTATCAAATCCATCTTTTGTCGGTTCAATTACCTTTACCGGATTTTTAAAATTAATTCCATCTTCTGAGTCAAAGGCAAACAACACCGCTCCCTCTGCCTTTTCTTGTGGATAGGCCATATTCAATGCATAATATTTTCCATTTATATAATCAATTTCAATATGCCATGCATGAAAATTGCTCCAAGTTGGACCATAATCGAACGTTACGGCTGCAGGTTCTGTCCAGTTTTTAGTGTCTTTAGACTTTCTATATACATATCCTTCTCTAGTCATGTCCATATGCTCCCTATAGTAAAGATTGTATTCTCCATCCTTAAATACTATAGTTGATGCACCATAACCATAACCACCTGTGCCATAATCAAATATTACTTCTTCCTTGGACCAATTTATTAAATCCTTAGATTTTATTCTACATAATTTTGACAGTCTTTTTTCTTTATCACTTTGACGATACCATAGTTCTATTTCCTTACCATTTATGAAAATATCCGGATCTGAATAGTGGGTATTTTCCGGTACAACTTTTCCCACTATTGGATTTTCCAATCCTTCTGGATTTTTCCAGTTTATCCCATCTTCCGATACTACTATACTAGGATTTTCCTTTTGGTCATCCATAAAACTATAAGGAGTAAATACCATTATCCAAGGATATTTAAATTGTTTATTCTTATCGTAGATAACCCTAGGATGTACTGCATGGTTGTCAAATTTCACATAGGTTTTAATATCCAATGGTTTTTTTGGATTACCGTTTTTCCTTTCATTACCCTTGGATAAATCCCCTAAAAGTCCTATTTCTACAGATGCTTCTGTAGGATTTTCTTGTCTTACTTCATCTGCCTGTGCATTGTTTTTTATAATATTTATATTAAAAATACCTACTAATAGTAGGATTATTAAAATCTTCTTCTTCATATTATTTATCCTCAATTCCTAATTTCCTCTTACAATTTTCATCCGTTACATATGATATCATACAATTCTTTTAATATATCTAACAATTTTGTAATATAAGCTTTGAAATATTTTTTAATTGGCGTAAAATAGAATGATAACAAGGAAAGGATAAATTTATGTTTTCTCTTTTAAAATATGCAAAAAAATATAGAGTTCAAATAATACTCGGTCCAATTTTCAAATTTTTAGAAGCTGTTTTTGAATTGTTATTGCCTATTTTCATGGCAAAACTAATTGATGAAGGAATTAATAACAAGGATTCAAGCACCACTATAAAAATGGCCCTTGCCATGTTTGTAATGACCTTAATAGGTTTGGTTTGTGTGCTTATTTGTCAATATTTTTCTTCTATTGCTTCTCAGGGATTTGGAACTGAACTTAGAAATGAAATGATGAGGAAAATCAATAGTTTTTCCCATGTTGAAATTAATGAATATGGTACCTCAACTTTAATTACAAGAATTACCAACGATATTAATCAATTACAATTGGCTTTAGCTATGCTTATTAGATTAGTTGTAAGGGCACCTTTTTTAAGTATTGGTTCCATCGTAATGGCTTTTATAATAAATCCTAAAATAGCCTGGATTTTTGTAATTACTTTACCGCTATTTAGTATTTTATTATTTTTCATTATGAAAAAAACAGTGCCTTTGTACAAGAAAGTTCAAGAGAAACTAGACTCCCTAAATCTAGTTGTTAATGAAAATTTAAGTGGAGTTAGGGTTATTAGAGCCTTTGCTAAAAAAGATGAGGAAGCAAAAAAAGTAGCCTCTGTTACAGATGATTTAGCAATATCTTATAAAACCGTTGCAAATATATCGGCTCTTTTAAATCCTATTACAACTTTAATTATGAATGGAGCAATAATCTTTCTTCTTTATATTGGTGGTAATCAAGTAAATATTGGTGGAATGAAACAAGGGGAAGTTCTTGCTTTAATTAATTATATGACACAAATGCTACTTGCCTTAATTGTTGTAGCTAATTTAGTGGTTATTTTTACAAGAGCCTTTGCTTCTGCTAATAGAGTTAATGAAATTTTTAATACAGAGCCTTCTGTTACAGACCTGGTAGACCAATCTGCCTCTTGGAAAAAGGAAAATGAAGTTTTAAAATTTTCCAATGTAGGTTTTAAATATACTGAAAAAAGTGGCTATACTTTAAAAGATATTAATTTTTCCTTAAAACAAGGAGAAACCCTAGGTATTATTGGTCCAACGGGAAGTGGAAAAAGTGCTTTAATTCAACTTATTCCACGCTTTTATAATATAAATAAGGGTAGTTTGAAAATAAATAATAAAAATATTATAGATTATACTTTAGAAGTATTAAGGGACCATATTGCAGTAGTCCCACAAAATTCGGTTTTATTTACCGGAACTATAAGAAGTAATCTATTATGGGGTAAAGAAAATGCCACTGATGACGAGTGTTGGAAAGCTTTAGAAATAGCTCAATGTGCTGACTTTGTAAAATCCTTGCCGGAAGGTTTAGATTATAAGGTCCTTGCCGGAGGAAAAAACTTTTCCGGTGGTCAAAAGCAAAGAATTGCAATAGCACGAGCTCTTATTAAAAATCCCAATATTTTAATTTTAGACGATTCTTTAAGCGCCTTAGATTATAAGACGGACTTAAACTTGCGAAATGCTTTAAACAATTCTATGAAGGAGACTACTTTAATAATTGTTTCCCAAAGAATTAGCTCTGTAAGGTCTGCCGATAAAATTTTAGTATTAAACGATGGAAAGCAAGATGGTTTTAATAACCATGAAAACCTCTTACAAATATCAAAAACATATAATGCTATTGCAAAATCTCAAATTGAAAAGGAGGAATTGTAATGAGTAAAAAGATTTTTAAAAGATTCTTCCCCTATTTGAAAATATATAAAAAAGAAATATTCTTTGCCCTCTTTAGTGGAATTATTTGCGGAGCTACTTCCGTCTTAATTACCTATTTTATTGGTAAATCCGTTGACACTATGACTGGACTTGGAAAAGTAGATTTAACTCTACTTATTAGTATTATTGGATTAATAGCTCTTTTAATTATTACAAATGCAATTTCCCAGTGGTTTGTTCAAGTATTGGGAAATAGGGTAGCTTATTTATCTGTTGCCGAATTAAGGAAGGATATGTTTAATCACTTAAATACCCTACCCTTAAAATATTTTGATAATACCTCCCATGGCAATATTCTCAGTAGATTTACAAACGACTTAGACTATGTTTCAGAGGCTACTACTGCAATTTTTAATAATATTTTCAGTGGAATGACAATTGTTATTATATCTTTAATTACAATGTTAGTACTTAATATGCCCCTAACTCTTGTTGTAATTATTGGTACTATTTTAATTTTTATAGTGAATTATATTGTTGCAAAAACCAGTCAAAGTAAATTTATGACTCAACAAAAAATCGTCGGCGATATTTCAGGTTATATTTCTGAAATTGTAGGAAACCAAAAAATAGTTAAGGCCTTTCAATATGAAAATAGATCCCAAAAAACTTTTGAAAATATAAATAGTGAATTATATACCGTTGGAAAACAAGCCCAATTTGCTTCTTCTTTAACTAATCCTTTGTCGAGATTTATTGATCATATAAGTTATTTGTCAATAGGTTTAGTTGGAGGATTATTGGTTTTAAATAGTGTTGGCAATGTTACCGTAGGACTTATTTCCAGCTTTATAATCTATTCTACACAGTTTTCAAAACCATTTATTGAACTGTCGGGAATAATGACACAAATTCAATCCGCCCTAGCTGGACTACAACGTACTTTTGAAATTATAGATGAAAAACCGGAAACTCCAGACACTAATAATATATTAAATAAGGAAAAATTATCGGGAAAAGTTGAGTTTAAAAATGTTTATTTTTCCTATACAAAGAATCAACCATTAATAGAAAATTTTAATCTCTTAGTCGAACCTGGGGAGTCAATTGCTATTGTAGGCAAGACCGGTGCGGGAAAATCCACCTTAGTTAATCTCTTAATGCGATTTTACGATGTAGATTCAGGTGAAATAACTATTGATAATGTACCAATAAAAAACTACAGCAGGGATTCTTTAAGACGAGCCTTTGGAATGGTTCTACAGGACACTTGGCTTTTCGACGGAACAATAAAGGACAATTTAATATTTGGAAATCCTAAGGCTACAGATAACGAAATAATTGAAGCCTGTAAAGCTTCTTCTATTCATTCCTTTATAGAAAAATTACCAAATGGATATAATACGGTAATAGGACAGGGAGGACTAAAAATATCAGACGGACAAAGTCAACTTTTAACTATTGCCAGGACTATGATTAGTAAACCTCCAATGTTAATACTAGATGAAGCTACCAGTTCTGTTGATACTTTAACAGAAATCCAAATACAAACTGCCTTTTTAAATATGATGAAGGGTAAAACCAGCTTTATTATTGCCCATAGGCTTTCAACTATTAGAGAGGCCGATAAAATTTTAGTTATGGATAGTGGTAAAATTGTAGAAGTTGGAAACCATAAGGAACTCTTAAATAAAAAGGATAGTTATTATGGTAAACTCTATAAGGCCCAGTTTGAAAATATAAAAGAGTAATGTTGCAATAAGTAAGTATATTAAATATAATCTATGTAATTATATAGATTGTAAAAATATATTTTCTTAGGAGTTTGTTATGAATTTTTTTAAAAAACATAGTCTTATTTTTATATTTTTAGGAATAATTGCTCTTGTAGGATTAATCTACTACAAATTTTCTCCCATTACTCCTGAAAAATATTTCAAAAACAAATATACACAAAAAGAAGAATATACCTTACTAAAAGAAACCAAGGATGGTAATTATAGTGCCTATTTAAGTAAATACAAGGAAGATATTTATTTGGATATTTTCCACAATAACGGTTATTTAGGCGGTATGGAGGTAGACAAGGACAATAGAGGAAGGGAAGAAGTTCATATTTTTAACTTTATTCAAGAAAAAACTCTTATTATAATATTTTCAGAAAATACCTCAAATATAAGGGAATATGAATTAAAGGTTGAAAGTGATAAAAAGGACCCTAAGATAATTACTAAAAAGACCGATGAAAACAGTCCAATTCTTGACATACATCTGTTAGATAAGGAATATAATTCCTTTCCTGAAATAAAAACCAGTAAATAAAATTTACTGGTTTTCTAACCTGCAAAACTTTTAAGATTTTTATAAAGAAAAACACAAGACTTTAAATCAATAAGGCCTTGTGTTTTTAAATTATTTCTTCTTCTGTCTTTTTTCTGTTTCCTTCTTGGAGAAATATCTGCCAAAAAAATGTGAGATTATTGCAATTCCTACTAATAATATTAATAATAAATTATATAAAATTTCAATTTCCAATATATAGGATGTTATTATTACCACTATACTAAGTAGCAAAATATAAATTCCCGTTTTCTTCAATAGCTCCTCTTTAGTAAAGTAACTGTAGGAGATATGTCCAAAAATCATAGCTAGAGCAAGTATTAAAAAGATACAAGCCGCTTGTAAGGTTTCAAGATTATAAATTTTTTCTAATTTCTTTCCTATTTCTAAATCTTCTACAAGAAAATTATTCTTTAAATACTGTGAAACCATATATCCTATTGTTAATAATCCTGATACTCCTGCATATATTTTATAAATATGTTTTTTAATAACTTGCCTCCAAATATTTTAATCTATTCTTTTTATTTTTGATGGAATATTTGCCTGTCTTAATAAATCTCCAAAATGACTGGTTATTCCAATATTGCCAATTAATTCTATTCCTATGTTTTTATCCTTAATATTTTCAATTTCATTTCTTAAGGACTCTAGCCCTTGTGAAGTATAAAACTTTTTATAATATCTCGGATTTCCCTCTACTATTATGTCCTTACCATAATACTTCTTTAGTTGGTTCATTTGAACTAGCCAAACTTTTTCATTATCACAAACCCATTCTATACTTATATCTCCTAAATAGGAATAGTATTTTCTTATTTTCTTATTTAACTCTTCTAACTTATTTAATATTTCAGTTGGTAGTTTTTCAATACTCTTCCTTCCAACCATAAAATTATCACCTTGGCCTTTTACTCCTTCAACAATACTTTCATCTTTTGTTATTATTGAAGCTCCTGAGTATATTCCTTCTACGGCATCTTGTGATAAAAGTGAAGCAATGTTAATGTCCTTTTTCCCCTTTTTTTCCTCTTCATTCATTAATATAAAAGGGTCTACCCAACCTTTACCTGTAAAATATTTACCTGCCTCTTTTTCAATAGGACTTGTTCTTATCCATTTTTCAAAGGAGCCTGTCTTTTTACCAAAGTAAAAAGGCGCTACATTTCTATTGACTACTGTAGCATAGGGCACATCAAAACCAAGGCTGTCTAAAAGCAAAAGACCAAAAACCTTATCTCCTAAAAATTTCGAAAAATTATTTGGCCATATTATTCTTTTTTCAGTAGAGCTACCTTGTAATTTTTCATATTCCCAAATTATAGTATGCTCTTTTAAAACCCCTTCTTTATTTGGATGAATACTAAACTCTACCCTATAATTTTCATCAAAATTAATTTCCGGCTTAAAACCATATACCTTTTCTAAAATATAAAATCCAACTTCTTTTGGAAGGGAACATACTCCCTCTTTTTCTACAGCTTTAGGAGTGTCCTTGGGTGAAAACTCTATTAAATTCCCCATTACTACACCGGAAACGCCACCGTCGTTAACATCTATTGTTTCATTAACTATTGATACAAAATTTTCCCTACTATTTTTTTCAATTATATTAATAATTTCATCTATATTTTCAATTCGTAAACCATAAATTAATTTATGTCCTTTTGTACTACCTTCCCTATAGCTTCTAATATTAACTGAGTGACTTTTAGAAGAATAAAGTAATTCCTCTACTAATAATTTAATAGTCTTGTTTTTATTATTGTGATTGTTTATATGTATATAATTTGGCTTGTTATTAACAAAACTTACAAATTGAGCAAT